>JAFAPJ010000103.1 GCA_019247255.1 Methylobacteriaceae bacterium
CTCTTGTTCGCCTGGTGTCGGCCGACGAGACAGCCGGCCGCGGCGCCGAGCACGCCGTGATGACCGGCGACATGACCGGCGACCCCGCCGACGACGGCGCCCTTGGCGCAGCCCTTGGCCTCGGCGGCGCCGCTCATCGCGAACCCGGCCGCCAGGACGGCGGCGCCGAATGCAAGCTTCCTCATGACGTGTTCTCCGTGCCCTCGGAGAACGAAGCTCGACCGTGCCGCGTTCCGGTCAGGGCGGCGAGATGTTCTCGCGCGCGAGCGCCCGGGTGGCGCCGTCCCGGGCAACGAGCCGTCGCGCATGGTCCGTCCAGGCCGGAAAGTCCGCCGCCATGTCGTAGCCGAGAACGGACGAGCGGCCCCAGTGCCAGAACACGAAGAGGTAGGGATCCGCGACGCTGAAGCTTTCGCCGGCGGCCCAGGCCCCGCGCCGAGCCGCGAGCCGGGCCTCCACCTGACCCCAGAGGTCTCGGACGGTCCCCAGCCCCGTCGACACCACGTCGCCCCGCCCTGCCTCCGTTCCGGCGTAGCGCTCGGGGCGGCGCACATGGGCGTAGGCCGGGTGCACGGTCGAGGCGATCCAGGCGAGCCATTCGAGGCAGCGCGCCTCCTCGTCGGCCGCCTCCGGCCAGAGCCCGGCTTCGGGGAAGCGGCGTGCCACGTAGCGGAGCACGGCCGGGTTCTCGGTGACGATGAGGTCGCGGTCGACGAGGGTCGGAACACGGCCCTTCGGGTTCAGCGCGAGATAGGCCGGCGAGCGCTGCTCGGCCGCACGCATATCGACCCTTACCGGCTCGAAATCCGCGCCCGCTTCCTCGAGCGCGATGTGCGGGGCGAGAGAGCAGGAGCCCGGCGAGTAATAGAGCTTCAGGTCAGTCATGCCGTCGTGATCCAATCGAGGAAGCGCTTCGGTCACATCCCTTCGGCGCCCCGGCTCATCGCCGCGACGCCCGTGCGCGACACCTCCACGAGCCCGACCGCCACCATCAGGCTGATGAAGCGCTCGACCTCGTCCGTCGTGCCGGTGAGCTCGAAGATGAAGGAGGTGAGCGTCGCGTCGACCGTGCGGGCCCCGAAGGCGGAGGCGAGCCGCATCGCCTCGACCCGCGCCTCGCCTTTGCCCACGACCTTCACGAGCGCGAGCTCGCGCTCGACGGCGTTGCCCTGGACCGAGAGGTCCACCACGCGGTGGACGGGTACGAGGCGTCCGAGCTGCGCCTTGATCTGCTCCAGGATCGCGTTCGTGCCCGCGGTCACGATCGTGATGCGCGAGAGGTGCCGCTCGTGCTCCGTTTCCGAGACCGTGAGGCTCTCGATGTTGTAGCCGCGCCCCGAGAACAGGCCGGCGATGCGCGCCAGCACCCCGGGTTCGTTGTCGACGATGACCGCGAGCGTATGGCGGCTCACGCTCTCGACGAGCGTCGGGTCGGGGTAATGCGTGTTCATCGCGTTCATGGGCGCTCCGGCGGCGGGCTCGCCTTCCTTAGCGGCCCGCGCGGTGATCGACGAGCGGCTCCTCGTCCACCTCGTCGTGCGGGACGATCCAGGTCTCCTTGAGGGCGGCCTCGCGCCAGGCCTGGAAGCCGGGCAGGTTCAGGACTGCATCCATGTAGGCGCGGGTATCCGGCGCGACCGGCAGGTCGTAGGTGTCGAGGCGGGTCACGACGGGCACGTACATTGCGTCCGCGCCGGAGAAGGCGCCGAACAGGAAGGGCCCGCCCGCACCGAAGCGCGCCCGCGCGTCGCGCCAGATCGCCTCCACCCGGGCAAGGTCGCGTGCGACGGCAGGGCCGCGGTCGCGCCGGGCGAAGCGCTTGCCGAGATTCATCGGGCACGCCGAGCGCAGCGCCCCGAAACCCGCATGCATCTCGGCCGAGATCGACCTAGCGAGCGCCCGGGCCGCACGATCGGCGGGCCAGACGCGGCCCGGATGGAGCTCCGCGAGATATTCGAGGATCGCGAGCGTGTCCCAGACCCGGAGGGGGCCGTCGAGGAGGATCGGCACCTTGCCGGCCGGCGAATGCGCCAGGATGCGCGTCGCCGTGTCGGGCTGGTCGAGCGGGATCACGATCTCGTCGAAGGCGAGGCCGAGCTCCGTCATCATGAGCCACGGCCGAAGCGACCAGGACGAGTAGAGCTTGTTGGCGATGACGAGCGTCAGCATCGGGCCCCCGGGATTCGGCGCTTCCCTGTTGGCGGCTCGCGACCGGCCGGACCAGCGAATTCCCGTGGCGCCGGCCATCACGGCAGGCGATGGGCGGCGCGGCGGGCTATTCCGCCGCGATCGCGACCGGTTCGTCCGGCGACGCCGCCCGCAGGTTGTCCGCGAGCTCGCGCACGACGTTGAGCGTCGTGAGCACGTCCTCCCGCGTCGTCGTCGTCGCGCCCGCCTGGAAGCGGATCACGAAGCGGCCCTCGTGCTGCGTCTGGGTCAGGTAGATGCGCCCGTCCTGGTTGACCCGCTCGACGAGGGCCGCGTTCAGCCGGTCGCGCTGCTCCTCCGACGTGTCTGCGGGCGCGTAGCGGAAGGTGAAGAGCGAGAGGATCGGCGGCGTCACGACCTCGAAATCCGGGGTCTGCCCGAAGCGCTCGGCGAGCTCGCCCGCCCAGGCGACATGCGCCCGCACCATGTCGCGCAGCCGTTCGACGCCGTAGGCCCGGATCACGAACCAGAGCTTGAGCGCCCGGAAACGGCGCCCGAGCGGGATCGACCATTCATTGTAGTCGACGAAGCCCTCCTGGCCGAGCGTGCGCAGGAACGGCGGCCGGATGCCGAGCGTGTCGGTCAGGGCCTTCGGGTCGCGGATGAAGTGGGCCGAGCAATCGAAATTCGTGAAAAGCCATTTGTGCGGGTTGAAGACGAAGCTGTCCACCTCCTCGGCGCCGCGCATCAGGTGCCGGAACTCCGGGCAGATCATGGCGCTGCCCGCCCAGGCGGCGTCCACATGAAGAAACACGCCGTGCCGGCGGGCGACGGCCGCGACCGCCGCGATATCGTCGCAGGCCCCGATGCTGGTGCCTCCGAGCGCCGCGACGATCGCGGCCGGGATCCGGCCCGCTTCCTGGTCGGCGACGATCGCGGCCTCGAGCGCCGCGGGATCCATCGAGAACAGGGATCCCTGGACCGGGATCCGGACGAGGTTCGCGTCGCCGAAGCCCGCGATCCGCACCGCCTTGTCGACCGAGGAATGGACCTGCGCGGAGGCGTAGATCCGCATGATCGGCCCGCCTGCGAGCCCGTCCCGGTTGCCGCGGAAGTCGAGCGCGCGCTCGCGGGCGGTCAGCAGCGCCGCGAGCGTCGCGCCCGAGGCCGAATCCTGGATGACGCCCGAGAACGCGTCCGGCAGGCCGATCATACGGCGCAGCCAGTCGATCATCCGGGTCTCGAGCTCGGTCGCCGCGGGCGAGGTCTGCCACAGCATGCATTGCGCCGCGATCGCCGCCGTCACCTGCTCGGCGATGATGGAGGGCGGGCTCGCATTGGCCGGGAAATAAGCGAAGAAGCGCGGATGCTGCCAATGCGTGATGCCGGGCATCACGACGCGGTCGAGATCGGCGAAGATCGCCTCCATCGGCTCGGGAGCGGCCGGCGGGTCGTCCGGCACCTGCCGGAACACCGCGCCGGGCGCGACCTGGGCCCGCACGGGCAGATCACCGAGGCTGTCCAAGTAATCCGCCGACCAATCGGCGGCGCGATGCGCCCACTGGCGGAAGTCGTCGTGGTCCACCGGCGGCCCTCCCGTCGGCCGCGCCCGCGGCCTCGTCCGGCGAGCGGGTGGCGGCTCGGCTTCGCCCTGTCAATGCGGCTCGGGGGCGAGAACCGGTCCTGCGCCCGGCTTAGCGCGCGGCCTTGTGCGGGGCGAAACGGAACAGCGCGCTCTTCACCGCGATCGGCGCCCCCTCCTTGAACCAGGGGCTGTCCGGGATATGCGAGGCGGTGACGTAGATGTCTCCGTTCGGCCCCTCGGCGAGCGAATCCGGCCAGCGCAGCCGCTTCCCGGACACGAGGGTCGTGAAGCGCCCGTCGGGGTCACGGCGCTCCACGGCATCGTGCTCGACCGCGGTGAACAGGAGCGATCCGTCCTTCGCCGTCCAGAGCCCGTCGGCCACGACCGTCTCGCCGGCTTTCCGGATCTGCTTCTCGAGGTCGGGCGTCTGCAGCTGCGGGTCGCGCAAGGCCGCCGTCGGGATCGCGTACAGCGTATGGCTGGAGATCGCCTGCCAGAACAGGGTCTCGCCGTCGGGCGAGAGGGCGAGACCGTCGGCCGCGAAGCTGGGCGAGCGTCCGTCCGGCCGGCGCAGCGGCCTCCCGTCGATATGGACCTGAACGCCGGGCTCGGCCTGGGTCGACGACACGCCGTCAAGGAGCCGTCGCGCCTCGCCCGTCTCCAGATCGACCACGAGCAGCGCGCCGCGGCCCGAATCCGTGAGGTAGCCCCAGCGTCCGTCGGGGCTGAAGCGGATGTCGTTGAGGTAGGAGCCCTGGGGCGCGACCCGCTCGTCGAACGGGATCGTGCGGACGACCTTGTTCGACGCGAGGTCGATCGCGACGAGCTTCGGCCCGCCCTTCACGACCTGCTCGAGCGCGGGCGCGGCCGGGTCGAGCACCCAGAGCCGTCCGCGCCCGTCCGTGACCACGCTCTGCACGCAGACGAAATGGGTCTTCGGGTCGAGCTCGTCCTTGCGGGCGTTGCGCCAGCTGTTCCAGTCGGCGTCCGGGTAAGGAACGGCCTTGCCGTCCTTCAGCTCCGCCACCGAGACCGGCGCGTCTTCCGTCCAGCGCGGAAAGTTCACGAAGATCCGCCCGTCGGCGGACACCGCGACGCCCGTCACCTGATGCGGAAAGCTGGCGACCGGCGCGAGTTCGGCCTGCGGCTCGGCGAGAGCCGGGGTCGCGAGCGCGATCCATGTCGCCGCGGCGAGGATGCGAGAGGAGGTCATGGCGCGCGTCTCGGGTGGGAAGCCCTGGCTCAACCGGACGATCGGAGCCGGGTTCCGCCCGCCCTCCCGGCGACCTGGTCGCTCGACCGCGTCGCGCGCCGCGCGCACCGCTCGCCGGAAGCGCGGCGGCGAACACGTCGCAATCCCGAACTGGCCCGGGCGCGCGGCTTAGGTTAAGCCGCCCGACCGCTCCGGCGGCAACCCGATCGGCTGTCCCGGCGCTTCCCCCCGTGTTTGCCCGCGTTCTCGATTTCGTCACCGGCCGGCCCTGGTCGGTCATCGCGCTTGCGCTCCTGCTCGCGGTGACCGGCGCGGCCGTCACGGCGCAGCGCTTCGCGATCACCACCGACACGCTCTCGCTCATCGATGCGCGCGTGCCCTGGCGGCAGGACGAGATCGCCTTCAACGAGGCCTTCCCGCGCCGGGTCGACCTCATCGCCGCCGTGGTCGATGCGGGCAGCCCCGAACAGGCCGACGTCGCGGCCGGCAAGCTCGCCGAGGCGCTGCGCGCCCGGCCGGACCTTCTGCGCACCGTCACCCAGCCGGATTCGGGGCCGTTCTTCGACAAGAACGGCCTCCTGTTCCTCGACCGCGAGGAGCTCGGCCGCAACCTGAACGACCTCATCCGGCAGCAGGCGCTGCTCGGGCCGCTCGCGGCC
>JAFAPJ010000126.1 GCA_019247255.1 Methylobacteriaceae bacterium
CCTGCTGTTCCTGCTCCTGGCGCCGGAAGGCGCAGGCGCCGACCACCTCAAGGCCCTGGCCAGGATCGCCCGACTGCTGCGCGAGCCCGGCATCCACGACCGCATCCGCGCCGCGCACGATGCCGACGCGCTCTACGCGGTCCTCACCCAGGAGCCGACGCCGCGCGCCGCCTGAGCCCGGCGGGAGCCGAGAGGCCGGCTTCGGCGTTAGCGGCTCCGGGCCCGACCGGAGCGCCGCGTGCCGCTGAGCCTCGTCCGACATGATCTCGCCCTGCGGGCCTGGGGGCTGCGGGCGCGGCTGCGCCTGAACGAGGTCGTCCCCCTGCTGACGGTGGCCGGGATCGGCTTTCTCGGCTGGAGCTTCATCGAGATCGCCGGAGCGATCCGGGAGGGCGACACGGCCGGGATCGACCGCGCGATCTTGCTCGCTCTGCGCAACCCGGCAAACCTCGCCGACCCGATCGGGCCCTCCTGGGTCGAGGAGGTGGCCCGCGATCTCACGGGTCTCGGCGGCCACGCGATCCTGACGCTCGCGACCCTCGCGACCGTCACCTACCTCCTGATGACCGGACGCCGCGCCGCAGCCCTGCTCGTGATCGCGGCGGTCGGAGGCGGCATGCTCCTCAGCGCCGGTCTCAAGATCGTGTTCGACCGTCCCCGTCCGGATCTCGTCCCGCACGGGGCGCGGGTCTACACGGCAAGCTTCCCGAGCGGACATGCGACGCTCTCGGCCGTGACCAACCTGACCTTGGGTGCGCTGCTCGCGCGGTTCAACGCCATGCGGCGCGTCAAGCTCTTCGTGCTCGGCCTTGCGGTCGGCGTGACGGCGTTGGTGGGTGCGTCGCGCGTCTATCTCGGCGTCCATTGGCCGTCCGACGTGCTCGGCGGCTGGTGCCTCGGCGCCGCTTGGGCGGGTTTGTGCTGGTACGTCGCCCTGCTTCTGCAGCGCGGCGGCCAGGTCGAGGGCAGCCGCGTCGAGCCGGGGGCCGCCGGAGGCGTCGTTCCGCCGTCGTGATCAGAGTTCAAACCGGCGCGGGATCGCCGCGCCTCATGAAGGAGAGCAATCGAGATGGACAGGCATGGCAGCGCGCATTGGGAAGGGACGGGCCGGGACGGAAAAGGTCACCTCGACCTCCAGTCGGGCGTCTTCCAGCACACGCCCTATTCCTTCAAGACGCGGTTCGAGAACGAGAAGGGCACCAATCCCGAGGAGCTGATCGCGGCGGCCCATGCCGGCTGCTTCACGATGGCGCTCGCCTTCCAGCTGCAGGGCGCCGGCTTCACGCCGACGGCGCTCGACACGACGGCCGTGGTCACGCTCGTGCCGGAGGGTCAGGGGTTCAAGGTCTCGAAATCGGCCCTCACCCTGAAGGCGCAGATCCCGGGGATCGACGAGGCGAAGTTCCGCGAGCTGACCCATGCCGCGGAGACGGGCTGCCCGATCTCCAAGGTGCTGAACTGCGAGATCACGCTCGACGCGACGCTCGGTTGACGGTTTAGGGGCGGCGGTCGCCGCCGCCCTACCCGCCGGCGTGCCGCCCCTCCTCGGGCGGTCCCAGGAAGGCCGGCACCACGATGAAGGCCGCCGCCAGCGTGAAGACGAGCGACAGGGTCAGCAGCTTGCCCATGCTCGCCGTGCCAGGGTGATGCGACAGCCAGAGGCTGCCGAAGGCGACGCCGGTCGTGAGCGAGGAGAAGAAGATCGCCCTCGTCAGGCTTGAGGCTAGCATGTCGACCACGCCCTCGCGCCACAGGATCATGTAGTAGATGTGAAAGTTGACGCCAACCGCGAGCATCAAGGGCAGCGCGATGATGTTGGCGAGGTTCAGCGGCATCCCGATCAGGTAGGCGGCCTCGAGCGTCAGCACGGTCGCGAGGACGAGCGGCCCGAGCGTGAGCGCCACGTCTTTCGGCCGGCGCAGCGCGATCGTCAGCAGGACGAAGACGGCGCCCAGCGCGAGAAGGCCGGCCGTCACGAAGGCGCGCACGATGATGCCGCGCGATTCCACGACGTCGACCGGACCCCCGAAGGCGTTGGGCGCGACGCCCTGGACGGCGGCGGTGAAGCGGTCGAGCACGACGTTGTCGTTCGCGTCGCCCTTCGGCACGACCTCGACGCGGGCGCGCCCGTCGGGCGTGACCCAGTCGTCCGCGATCGTCGACGGGATCGAGTCCCGGGCGATGCGCTCGGGGCTGAGCAGCGCCCGGACGCCCTGGATCAGCCCCGGTAGGCCGCCGGCGATCTCGGCCTCCGCCTTCTGGCGCTGGGCCGGCGTCCCGTCGGCGAGCCGGCCGAGCGCGCCGGCGAGCCGGCCCATCGCCTGGGCGGCGGCGCCCTCGCCCGCGCCGGCCTTCTCGCGCAGCGCCGCGGCGGTGTCGCGCAGCGTCGCGACGAGATCCTGGTCGCTCGGCGGCGGCACGGGCGGACGCTCGTCGAAGAGGCTCGTCAGCTGTCCGCGCGCCTCGGCGATCCGGGCGATCTTCGCGTCCTGGTCGTCCGGCCAGAAGGTGCGCAGGGTCGCGACCCGGGCGACCTCCGGCAGGCGCGCGAGCTTGGCGCCGAGCGCCTCCGCGGCGGCGAGCGAGGGGACGAGGACGCTGATCGTGTTCGGCGTGAAGCCAGGCTGGCGCGTGAGGTCGAGAAAGGTCGCGACAGCCTCGGTCTTGTCGCTGCGCAGATGCATCGGGTTCGCATCGAACTCGAGCCGTGCGAGGAACGGGAGCCCCGCGAGGGTCACCGCCACGGAGATCCAGACCACGGCCTTGCGGTTGCGGTAGATCCAGCGGTCGACGGCGGCGAGCGCCGGCGTCTCGACCGTGTCCGGCTCGCCCGGCGGGTCGAGGAGCGCGATGAGGGCCGGCAGCAGGGTCAGCGCCGCGAGATAGGCGATGATCATGCCGACGCCCGTGATGAGGCCGAGCTCGGACACGCCCTTGAAGGAGGTGGGCAGGAACGAGAAGAAGCCGGCGAGAAGCGAGGCGGCCGCGAGCGTCAAGGACCAGCCGATGCCGAACCCGGCCCGGCGGATCGCACCCCTGAGCTCGTCGAGCTTGTGGCGCTCGTCCCGGTAACGGACGGCGTATTGGATGCCGAAATCCACCCCAAGCCCGAGAAACAGCGCCGCCACCGCGACCGAGATGACGTTGTAGCGGCCGACCATCAGGAGGCCGGCCCCGACCGTGATCACGAGGCCGACCAGCGTCGTCACGAGCACCGCGAAGATCACCCGGCCCGACCGTAGGGCGAGGTAGAGGATCACCGCGATCGCCACCACCGTGAGCCCGAGATGGAGCGGAGCCCCCTCCCCGACGGTCGCGAATTCCTCATCCGCGAGCGGCGGGGCGCCCGTGAGCCGAACCGTGACGCCGTTCTCGGGCGTGAGCCCGGCCGCGGCCGCGGCCTGCCGGATGCGATCCGTCGCCCGCTTCGCCGGCTGCAGGGCGTCGTAATCGAGCACGGGATCGACGAGGACGAACTTGCGCAGCTCCTGAGGGTCGGGGGCGCCGCCCGACAGGAGCGACCTCCAGGAGAAATGCGCCGGTCGTCCGGCGAGCACGTGGTCGATCGCGGCCGCGAGCTTGTTGACGGTCGGGGCGCTGTCGCCGAGAGCGTCCTGCTCGGCCCCGAGCGCGATGAGGCGCACGACCCCGCGCAGGCTCGGATCGGTCGCGAGCGCCGTCAGCGTGGGCCCTTGCTGGACAAGCTCCTTCAGGGTCGCGTCGAGCTCGGGACCCGGCATCAGCAGGAGGCCGTTGCGCGCGAAGAACGGACCGCCGTCGGGGCGCCAGGCGCGCCGGATAGCGGGACCGGGCTCGCGCGACAGCGCCTCCGTGAGCTTCGCGGCGGCGGCTTCCGCGATCTCGGGCGTCGCTCCGTCGACGACCGCCAGCACCACCTTCGCGAGCTGCGGGAAGGCCTGCTGATAGGCCCGCTTGTCCTTGAGCCAGGCCGAGTTCGACTGGATGAGCTGGTCGGTTTCCGTCGTGATCGCGAAGCGCGTCGCCGTCACGTACCCGCCGATCAGGGCCAGGAGGACGAACAGGCCGACCACGAACCAGGGCGCCCGGATGGACGCCGCCACGAGCGCGCCGGCGAGCCGACTTCCCGCGCCGGAGGTGGACGGCGCGGGCGAGCTGCAGGGCGCGCCCGCGATGGTCGACTCGACTGTCACGATGATGGGTCTCCGGCGCCCGGAGGGCGACCGCTCTCTAGGCGGGACGCCGGACCCGCGCCACGGCTTTCGGCGCGGGCGTGGGGCGGCGGAGTACGGAAGCTATTGAGTCTTGGGCCGCGCGTCCCGGTGCGGCGCGGTCGCGGCGCTGCCGGTCGAGGTCGGCCGAACCGCCCATTCGGGATTGGCTGTCGGGCCGTCGGCGGTGCCCGTGACGCCGGCGAGCTGGCCCGGCAGCGTGTCGGTCGTGCGCGTCCAGTCCTGCGTGCTGCACAGGAAGGCGATCAGGCAGCCCTTCACCTTGAGGGTCTGGGACGAGGCGAGCCAGAGCGTGACGCTGTAGCTCTTCCCGTCCTCGTTGTTGTAGATCTGGCCCTGATAGTTCTCGTCCCCCGGCTTCAGCCCCATGATGAGCTGGTGACCGAGAAGGCGCCGACCGGTCTTGGACGGGTCGGGATTGCGAACGTCCGTCTTCGGCTCGCCGCGCTCGTTCATCGGCTGCTTCATCCACACGACGAAGCCGCAGATATTCGCGCGGGTCGGGCCGCATTTCTCGATGCGGATCCGGGCGCGGCCGTCCTCCGTCAGATACGTCCCGCTGGGATCCGCGGGAGCCGCCAAAGCCGGGGCCGCCAAGGCCATGAGCCCCGCCGTCATCGCCAGCGCACCGATCAGCCGAGCCCGTACCTGTCCGCTCATCCGCCACTCTCCGTCCGCAACGCTTGAAGGCCCCGCCGGCTCGCGCCGAGGGCCACCAAGCCTCCCTAAGCGCCCGCACTGCGACGACATCATGGCAAGCAAGACCGCCGCGACGCCGTCCGGGAATGACAGACGTTTTCGCACAGGCTAGGTCGGGATCGGCGAAGGTCGCTGCGCGTTGAGGCTGGCGCTTGGCCGGAGCCGACATCCGGAGGAGACTTGCGATCGCCATGACCCAGCACGCCATCGCCGCCGCGTTCGGCGCCGCCGCCTTCCTTCTGGGATCCTTCGGGGCAACGGCGCAGGACCAATCCGCGCTCCGGCAATGGTGCACAGGCGACTACCTGCGCTTCTGCGGGCAGTTCAAGCCGAACACGCCGGAGGTGGAGCAATGCTTCCGGACACACATGAAGGAGCTCTCGCCCCAGTGCCAATCCTCCATCGCGGCCTACACGAAGGAGGGAGGCCGCGGCGTGACGAGCGGCGGCGGCGCGACGGGCGAACGGCGCCGCTGAGCCCGCTCGAGCGACGAGCCCCGAACGGACCCGCCCGCCCGGGTCCGGCGACGACCCGAAGCCAGGACGTTTCAGAAGCCAGGAGGCCCCGATCCGCTGCCCCGTTCCGGTGACCCAGGTTCGGCGCATCCTGTGCGTCTTTCCGGCCTACGCGCCGTCCTTCGGCACCTTCGCGCATGCGTACCCGCTCATGGGCGTGAAGGCCTTCATGCCGCCGCAGGGGCTGCTTCTCGTCGCGTCCTACCTGCCCGAGACCTGGCCGGTCCGCTTCGTGGACGAGAACATCGCGCCCGCGACCGAGGCCGATTTCGCCTGGGCGGACGCCGTGATGGTCAGCGGCATGCACGTCCAGGCGCCGCAGATCGAGGATATCCGGGCGCGGGCGCAGGCGGCCGGCAAGGTCGCGGTGCTCGGCGGCCCCTCCGCCTCCGGCTCGCCCGAATGGTACGGCGCCTTCGATTACCTCCATGTCGGCGAGCTCGGCGACGCGACGGACGAGCTCGTCCGGCGGCTCGACGCGAGCGTCGAGCGCCCGCCCGCCCAGGTCGTGCTCACGACCGGGGAGAGGCTGCCGCTCGGCGACTTCCCGATCCCTGCCTACGAGCGCGTGCCGCTGCGGCAATACCTCATCGGCAGCCTCCAGTTCTCGTCCGGCTGCCCCTACCGGTGCGAGTTCTGCGACATCCCGGCGCTCTACGGTCGGCAGCCGCGGCTGAAGAGCCCCGAGCAGCTCCTGGCCGAGCTCGACGCGATCCTGGCGCAGCCGCTCCGGCCGGCCGTCGTGTACTTCGTGGACGACAATTTCATCGCCAACCGCCGAGCCACGAAGGAGATGCTTCCCCATCTCGTGCGCTGGCAGAAGGAGCGCGGCTACCCGCTGCAATTCGCCTGCGAGGCGACGCTGAACCTGTCGCAGCATCCCGACATCATGGCCATGATGCGTGAGGCGAACTTCATCACGGTCTTCGTCGGGATCGAGACCCCGGAGGTCGACGCCCTCCGCTCGATCGCCAAGGACCACAACGCGAAGCTCCCGATCCTGCAGTCGATCGCGACGCTGAACGGCTACGGGCTCGAGGTCACGTCCGGCATCATCCTCGGGCTCGACACGGACACGGCCGAGACCGAGCGGCGCATCATCGAGTTCGTGGACGCCTCGCAGGTGCCCGTGCTCACCATCAACCTCCTCCAGGCCCTGCCGAAGACGCCGCTGTGGGAGCGCCTCGAGAAGGCGAACCGGCTCGACGCCGACCCGAGCCTCGAATCGAACGTCCGCTTCCTGCGCCCCTACGACGAGGTCGTGGCCGCCTGGCGCCGCGCGATCGCGCATGCCTACACGCCGGAACGGCTCTTCGCGCGCTTCCTGCACCAGGTGGACGCGACCTACCGGCACCGGATCAGGACGCCCGTGCGGACGCGGCTCACCCGCGCGAACCTGACCCGCGCCCTCGTGCTCGGCTCCAACATCGCGATCCGCATCGCGCTTCTCTCCCGATATCGGCGGGCGTTCCGGGCCGCCGCCTGGGAGGCGCTGCGACGGGGGCAGATCGAGGCCGTGTTCAACATGGGCTTCGTCGCCCACCACATGATCCGCTTCACGGAGGAGGCGCTCGCGGGCGGGCAGAACGCGTCCTTCTACGCCGCGAAGGCGAAGGGCGCCGAAGTTCCCGCGGCAGAGCCGGGCGAGCGCCGGCTCGAACGCGCCGCCTGAGCGTCGGGCCGGGTCGAGGTCAGGTCACGACGGAGAGCGGCCTGTCGAGGACGCGCAGCACACGCGCGAGCTCATGCCCGCGCTTCAGGACGAGGCCCGAGGACGCCATCACGGAATAGGCGCCCTGGCGGCGCGCCAGGGCGGGCGTCTTCACGATGCGGTAGAGAGGGTTCTCGCTCGCCCGGCGAAAGATGGCGAAGACCGCGCTGTCCCGGCCGAAATGGATGGCGTAATCGCGCCACTCCCCTTCCGCCACCCCGCGCCCGTAGAGGTTCAGGATCGCGTTCAGCTCCTCCCGATTGAAGGAGACCTGATCTTTGGGCGCCAGGCCGGGAAAGGGCAGCACCCGCGCGCCGCGCATCGCCTCCGCCGGCTCGACCTCGCTCAAACGCCGCTCCCGCCCGGTTTTACATGACGGGTCGATGATGGGGGCGGCCGCGCTCCCGCGCAAGGCATTCTCCTTTGTACGGAAGCGTCGAAGAGATTGAACTTGCATTAACTTAAGGTTTACGTCTTCGCTTCGTGCACGTGGGGGCGGGTGGAATGGCGGCAGCTGAAACTCGGAATGCGCGCGAGGATCTCGACTCGCTCGTGCGGCAGATCTCGAGTCAGCTCGTCGCCGCGAACGGCAGCGCGGCGAGCGCTCCGGCGGCGGACGTACCGCGTCCGAACCTGCGGGTGATCGAGGCGCGCCCCGGCAACAGGCCAGAGCTCGCGGCGGCGCTCGAGGCGATCGGCCGGGCCGCAGATCTCATGGACGCCCGGACGGAGCAGCTCGCCCGGACGGAGCAACGGGGTCGGCAGGCCGAGGAGCGGGCCGAGGCGCTCGGGCGGGACCTGGCGCTGCTCGAGCAGCGCTGGCGCGCCTCCCAGGAAGAGGCCCAGCGGGAGCGGACGCGGGCGGACGAGGTCGAGCGTCGCTCGGCCGAGCTTTTGGCCAAGACGCAAGCCATGCTGACCGAAGCGAGCGAACGCCTCGTGGCGGCCGAGAAACGCGCGGAGCAGGCCGAAGCGAGCCTGACCGAGCTGCAAACCTGCATCCTCGAGCGCCTGCGCTTCTGACACGGCGACGCGGCGGCCGGCCGCGGGCGGCGGCCGTGGCCCTGCGCTTGACCCCTCCGGCCGGCGGTGCTTCACGAGCCTCGTCCCCGACCGCGCCCGAGACCCGATGATCCGTTCGCCCCTGATGACGGTGATGACCGATGCCGTCATCAAGGCCGCCCGCTCGCTGAAGCGCGATTTCGGCGAGGTCGAGAACCTGCAGGTCTCGCGCAAGGGCCCCGGCAACTTCGTGTCGGCGGCCGACCATCGGGCCGAGAAAATCATTCGCGAGGCACTCGAGAAGGCGCGGCCCGGCTACGGCTTCGTGCTGGAGGAGGGCGGCGTCGTCGAGGGCACCGATGCGACGCATCGCTGGCACGTCGATCCGCTCGACGGCACGACGAACTTCCTCCACGGCATCCCGCATTTCTGCATCTCGGTCGGGCTCGAGCGTGAGGGCCAGATCGTCGCCGGCGTCATCTACGATCCCGTGAAGGACGAGATGTTCATCGCCGAGCGCGGCAAAGGCGCGTACGTCAACAATCGCCGGCTCCGCGTGGCGGCTCGGCGGGACATGGCGGATTCGGTCATCTATTGCGGCCTTCCGCATTTCGCGCGCCCGGCCCATCCGCGTTTCCTCCTCGAGCTGTCGAGCGTGATGGCCGTATCGGGCGGGGTGCGCAGGATGGGAGCGGCGGCGCTCGACCTTGCCTACGTGGCAGCCGGCCGGTCCGACGCCTACTGGGAGCGCGACCTTCAGACGTGGGACATCGCGGCCGGGATCATCCTGGTGCGCGAGGCGGGCGGCTTCGTGACGGATTGCGAGGGCGGGGACGACCCGATGGCGAGCCGCTCGATCTGCTGCGGGAACGAGGCCGTGCATCGCGAGCTCCTGGCGATCCTCCGGCAGGCGAACCGCCCCGTCACGACGGCGGCCGCCGCCCGGCCTGCTTGATCGCGGGGGCCCGCCCGGCCAGATTGCCCCCCGCATGATCGCCCCCACGCCCCTGCCGGTCGCGAGCGCGCGGCTCACCTCTCCGCGGATCTACCTCGTGCGGATCGGCGTGTTCCTGGTGCTGGTCGGGTTCATCGCGTTCATCCTCCAGGCGCAGCTCAGGGCCGCCTTCTTCGGCAATCCCGGCCTCAACGGCCTTATCGTCGGCATCCTCCTCATCGGGATCATCCTGGCGATCCTGCAGGTCGCGCGGCTCTTCCGGGAGGTGCGCTGGGTCAACCACGCCAGCGGAGCGGACACCCGAACCCTGGCGCGTCCGCCGGTTCTCCTGGCGCCCGTGGCGGCCGTCATCGGCGACCCCGTGCGGCGGACCGCCCTGTCCATCCAGACCTCCCGGTCGCTTCTCGAAGCGGTGGCGGCGCGGCTCGACGAGAACCGCGAGCTCGTCCGTTACCTCGCCGGGCTGCTGGTCTTCCTGGGCCTGCTTGGCACCTTCTGGGGCCTCATCGAGACCGTGAACTCGGTCGGGCGCATCATCGGCTCGCTCCGCACGGGCTCGGACGCGGCCGTGCTCTTCGACGAGCTGAAGTCGAACCTCGCGGCGCCGCTGTCCGGCATGGGCGTGTCGTTCTCGGCCTCGCTGTTCGGCCTCGCGGGCTCGCTCATCCTCGGCTTCCTCGACCTCCAGGCGGGTCAGGCGCAGAACCGGTTCTACACGGAGCTTGAGGACTGGCTCGCCGCCACCGCCGCGGCCGAGCCCTCGCCGGTCACCGAGGGCGGCGTCGCCTCGCCCGCGCTGCCGGCCGAGCTCGCAACGGCCATCGACCGGCTCGCCGCGGCCGTGCTGCAGGATGGCGGCGGCCGAGGCGGGCGCGAGGCGCTCGCCAACCTCGCCGAAGGCGTGCAGGGCCTCGTCCAGCACATGCGGACCGAGCAGCAGCTCATCCGCGACTGGGTCGAGGCGCACGCTTCCCGCGACCGCGAGCTCAGGCTCGTGCTCGAGCGGCTCGCCCGGGAACGCGCCTGATGCCGGCCGGGCGCCTCTCGCGCCGCGGCGGGGTCGATTATTGGCCGGGCTTCGTCGACGCGCTGACGACGCTGCTCCTGTCCATCGTCTTCCTGCTGTCAATCTTCATGCTGGGCCAGTTCTTCCTGGCCCGGGAGATCTCGGGCCGCGACACGGTGCTCGAGCGACTGAACCGCCAGATCTCGGAGCTGACCGACCTGCTCGCCCTCGAGCGCTCGAACCGCCGCAAGGTGGAGGAGGACCTCGCGGGCGTGCGTTCGACTCTTCAGGCCAGCGTCGGGGAGCGGGACCGCCTGCAGGCGGAGCTCAGCGCCGGCGTCGGTGCGGGCGCCCGGGCCGAGGCCGCACAAACGGCGCTCGACGCGGAACGCGCCGCGACGCAGCGCGCCCAATCGACGGTCGATCTTCTCAACAGCCAGATCGCCGCGATGCGGCGGCAGCTTGCGGCGCTGGAGGATGCGCTCGCGGCCTCCGAGTCACGGGACCGCGAATCGCAGGCGCGCATCGCCGATCTCGGCACCCGCCTGAACGTCGCCCTCGCGCAGCGCGTGCAAGAGCTCGCCCGCTACCGCTCCGACTTCTTCGGCCGGCTGCGGCAGATCCTCGGCCAGCGGTCCGACATCCGGATCGTCGGCGACCGCTTCGTCTTCCAGTCCGAGGTCCTGTTCGCGCCCGGCCAGGCGGTGCTTCGGCCGGAGGCGGAGCCCGAGCTCGCCCGGATCGCGACCGCCGTCCAGGACCTCGCCCGGGACATACCGCCGGACATCCCGTGGATCCTCAGGGTCGACGGCCATACGGATGCGCGGCCCATCGCGTCCTCGACCTTCCCGTCGAACTGGGCGCTCTCGGCCGCGCGCGCCATCTCGGTCGTCCAGGCGCTCGTCGCGCGAGGCATCCCGCCCCAACGGCTCGCCGCGACCGGCTTCGGCGAGTTTCAGCCGCTCGAGCTCGGGACGGGCGACGACGCCTACGCCCGCAACCGACGGATCGAGCTGAAGCTGACGGAGCGCTGAGGCGGCAGGTGCCCGGCTGCCCGTCAGGTGCCCGACGCGAAGCTCTTGGGCGCCGGGCTCGCGACGGCCGCGGCGCCGCTCCGCACCGCGAAGACCGCGAGGGCGCGGTCGCTCGTTCCGTCCGCCCGGAAGCGGAAGATGCCGTCCGCTCCGGCAAAGCCTGCCGGATTCTGGAGAGTGGCGTCCGTGAAACGGGTCTTGGCCGGCGCCCGGGCGAGCGCCGCCGCGAGCGAGACCGCATCGTAGGCGAGGGTCGCGACGCGCGCCGGCTCCTGGCCGAACCGGGCCCGGTAGCGCCCGGCGAAGGCCGCGAAGCCGGCCGAATCCGGCGCCGCGAACCAGCCGCCCTGAAGCGCGGCCGCCTTGAGGACCCGCGGGTCGTTCCAAAGCCCCGTCCCGAGCGGCTTCACGCGCGCCGGGTTGAAGCCCCAGGACTGAAGCGAGGCCGCGACCTCGGCGATGCCTTCGCCGGATTCGGGCAGGAACAGCGCGTCCGCCTGCGGGGTCGCCCCCGAGATGGCGGGCGCGATCCGGGCGATGGCGGGACCGGGCTCGCCCGGGACGTAGCGCTCGACCGCCGCGACCTTGAGGCCGAGCCGGGAGGCGGCGGCGCGGAACTGGCCCTCCGACACCGCTCCGTAGGGCGTCTCGGGCACGAGCGCCGCCACGCTGCGCTTGCCCTGGGCGGCCGCGTAGTCGAGCACGCGCTCGACCTCGGCCTGGGGCAGGAAGCTGAGGAGGTAGACGCCGCGTCCGGCGACGGTGACGTCCGTCGAGAACGCGATCAGCGGCCGGCCCGCGGGTCGCGCCGCGGCGGCCGCGGCCGTCACGGCCGGCGCGAAAAGCGGGCCGAGCACGAGCTCCGCCCCGCCCGCGAGCGCCGTCTGCGCAGCCTGGCGGGCGCCGTCCGCCGTGCCGCGATCGTCCTCGACCATGAGGCTGATCGGGGCGCCGTCGAATTCGGACAGGGCGAGCTCGGCCGCGTTGCGCAACGACGCCGCCGTCGCGGCCCCGGATCCGGCCGCCGTCAGAGGGAGCACCAGCGCAACCTTGACCGGCCCCTTGCCGAGGGTGGCGGGCGGAACGGGAAGCGGGGTCTGTTCCTCGGCCTCGGCCACGCGCTTCGGCGTCGCTTTCGCGCGCGGCGCGGCTTCGAACAGGCCGCAGCCGCCGAGGGCCAGAGAAGCCGCGATGAGGAGGCCAGGCAGGATGGCAGGTCGGGCGGTACGCAACGGGCCCCTCACGCGACAGGAACGCGGACCCGATCGGGGTCGGACCCGATGCCAGGATGTCGGCGCGCGGAAAAGAAAAGCTTAAATTCGCCCGAACCGGCTCCGCTCGGCACGTTTCCCTCGCGGCCGCTCGCATGCGAGAGGAGCCCATGGAGCGGACCAAGGAGCGGGGAGGCACGGCTGAGCGACCGCGCGGTTTCGCGGCGTTCGGCCTCGCGGCCGAGGCCGAAGCCTTGGCGCCCGGCCTCTACGTCGTGGCGACGCCGATCGGCAATCTCGGCGACATCTCGTTTCGGGCGCTCGCGACCCTAGCGGCCGCGGACGCGGTCCTGGCCGAGGACACCCGAGTCACCAAGGTCCTGCTCGCCCATTATGGGATCACCACGCCGCTCGTGAGCTATCACGAGCATTCCGACGGCTCCGTGCGCGACCGCATGGTCGCGCGGCTTCGGGACGGCCAGGCGCTGGCCCTCGTTTCGGACGCTGGGACGCCGCTCGTCTCCGATCCCGGCTACCGCCTCGTCGAGGAGGCGATCGCGGCGGGCATCCGGGTCGTGCCGCTGCCCGGAGCCTCGGCCGTGATGGCGGCGCTCGTCGTCTCGGGGCTGCCGACCGACCGCTTCTTCTTTGAAGGCTTCCTGCCGGCGAAAGCGGGCCCGCGCCGGGCGAGGCTCGCGGCGCTCGCACCCATCCCGGCGACCCTCGTGCTCTATGAGGCGCCGCATCGCCTGGCGGAATCGCTGGCCGACGCCGCGCAGGTTCTTGGTCCCCGTCCCGCGGCGGTCGCGAGAGAGCTGACCAAGCTCTACGAAACCGTCCGCCGCGGCGCCCTGCCCGACCTCGCGGGGTCCTACGCGGCCGAGCCCGCCCCGAAAGGCGAGGTCGTCCTCCTGGTCGCCCCCGCCTCCCCCGAGAGCCGCGGCGCGGAAGCGGCCGCGACGCTCGACGAGCGGCTGGGGGCCGCGCTGGCGGCAGGCCATTCGGTCCGGGACGCGGCTGCGATCGTGTGCGCCGAGACGGGCTTGCCCCGCCGCGAGGTCTACGCGCGGGCGCTCGTGCTGGCGCGGGCCGCCCGATGAGGACGGCGGCCGGCCGGCGCCATTTCACGCTCATGCGCGGGCGCGCGGCCGAGCGGCTCGCGCTCCTCTGGCTCCTGCTGAGGGGCTACCGTCCGCTCGCGATCCGCTTCGCGGCCGCGGGCGGCGAGATCGACCTCGTGGTCCGGCGTGGCCGCACGGTCGCGTTCGTGGAGGTCAAGGCGCGGGCCCGGATGGACGACGCGCTGGCCTCCGTCGACGAAGCGAA
>JAFAPJ010000492.1 GCA_019247255.1 Methylobacteriaceae bacterium
GCGGCACCGATCCGGTCGCAAGAGGCGTCTAGGACCGTGCCGCGCCCGCCTCGAGATGCCCCTCGCGGAGCCGCAGCACCCGGTCCATCTTGGCGGCGATGCGTTCGTTGTGGGTGGCGACGAGGGCGGCCGAGCCTTCGTCGCGGACGAGCTTCAGGAATTCGGCGAAGACGATGTCGGCCGTCGCTTCGTCGAGATTGCCGGTGGGCTCGTCGGCCAGGACCAGAACCGGGCGGTTGGCGAGGGCGCGGGCAACGGCCACGCGCTGCTGCTCGCCGCCCGACAGCTTGCTCGGGCGGTGGGTGAGGCGTTCGGCGAGCCCCAGCGCGCCGAGCAGTGATTGCGCCCGCTCCTGCGCCGCCTCGCGCGTGGCGCCGCGGATGAGCTGGGGGATGATCACATTCTCCTCGGCGGTGAAGTCCGGGAGGAGGTGGTGGAACTGGTAGACGAAGCCGAGCGCGTCGCGGCGCAGGCGCGTGCGCTGGTCGCTGCTGAGCGACGCCGCCTCGGTGCCTTCGATCCGGATCCAGCCTTCGAAGCCGCCCTCGAGCAGGCCGATCGCCTGCAGCATCGTCGACTTCCCCGAGCCGGAGGGTCCGAGCAGCGCGACGATCTCGCCCTTGTCGACGTGGAGATCCACGCCGCGCAGCACGTCGATGGTGACGCCGGCCTGCGTGAAGCTGCGGCGAAGCCCCCGGACCTCGAGGACGTCAGACATGGAGCACCGTCCTGCTCCTCCCCCTCGATGGGGGAGGCTGGGTGGGGGTGAGGTTGGACGTAAGGCGCTGCGTGGGTCTCTGACGCCACCCCCACCCTACCCTCCCCCATCGAGGGGGAGGGATATTGCGCACGGCGTTACTCATAGCGCAGCACTTGCACAGGATCGGTATTCGCCGCCCGCCAAGCCGGATAGAGCGTGAAGAGGAAGCTCGCGCCGATCGCGATCGCGATGATCGCGGCCGTCTCGAACGGCGACGTCTTGGACGGGAGCTCGGTGATGAAGCGGATCGACGGATCCCAGAGGTTCTGGCCCGTCATCCGCTGCACGCCCTCGACGATCCCCTGGCGAAAATAGAGGAGGATCGCGGCGAGGATCATGCCGACGATCGTGCCGAGGACTCCGATCGTCACCCCCACCGTCATGAAGATTCGCAGCAGCGAGCGTCGCGACGCGCCCATCGTGCGCAGGACGGCGATGTCGCGTGTCTTGGCGCGGACGAGCATGATCACCGACGAGAAGATGTTGAAGGCGCAGACGATCATCAGCAGCGAGAGGATCGAGAACATCCTCACCCGCTCCACCTGCAGCGCCTGGAACAGCGACGCGTTCATCTGGCGCCAGTCGGTCACCATCGCCTCGCCGGCGACGGCGCGGGCGAGCGGCGCGAGGATCTGCTGGACGCGGTCCGGGTCGGTGGTCTGGATCTCGACCATCTGGACGTCGTCACCCATCATCAGCAGGTCCTGCGCGTTCTCGATCGGCATGATCACGAAGGCCTTGTCGTAATCGTAGACGCCGACCTCGAAGATCGCGGCGACGCGGTAGGAGACGATGCGGGGCACGGTTCCGAACGGGGTCGCGCGGCCTTCCGGCGCGATCAGGCTGATCTCGGCGCCGACGCCGACGCCGAGCTGCTCCGCGAGCCGGGCGCCGAGCGCGACACTGTCGGAGCCGGGCTTCAGCTCGGCGAGCGAGCCGGCGAGCACCTTGCCGTGCAGGGTGGGATTGTCGAGGATGTCCGGCACGCGCATGCCGCGCACGAGCACGCCTTCGACCCTGCCTTGCGAGCTCGCCATCAGCGGCTGCTCGATCAGCGGCACGGCGGAGGTGACGCCGGGCGTGCGCTTCGCCTGGACGAGGACGCTCTGCCAATCCGGCAGCCGGCCGCTGTAGCTCTGGATGACGGCATGGCCGTTCAGACCGATGATCTTATCGAACAGCTCGGCGCGGAAGCCGTTCATCACGCTCATCACCACGATGAGCGACATCACGCTGATCGCGACCGCACCGAGGCTGAAGGCGGCGACGAGGAAGATGAAGCCCTCGCCCTTGCCCGGCCGCAAATAACGCCGCGCGATCATCCGCTCGTAGCGGGTGAGGATCAAAGGAAGGCCCCCACCCTGCCCTCTCCCGCAAGCGGGAGAGGGTTCAACGTGCGAGACCGCGCTTGCGCGCTCCTTCTCCCGCGTGCGGGAGAAGGCTGGGATGAGGGTCTTCTTCCTTCCTTCATCCCGTCAGCCTCGCGAGCGCGCTCTCCAGCGACACTTCCTCCCGCTCGCCGGTGGCGCGGCGCTTGAGCTCGACCACGCCGCGCTCCAGCCCCTTGGGACCGACGATCAGCTGCCAGGGCAGGCCGATCAGGTCCATGGTCGCGAACTTAGCGCCGCCGCGTTCGTCGCGGTCGTCGTAGAGCGTCTCGACGCCGGCCGCGGAAAGATCGTGATAGAGCCCATCCGCG
>JAFAPJ010000134.1 GCA_019247255.1 Methylobacteriaceae bacterium
GGTTTCGAGCGATCCAGTCGACGACGCGGTCTCCCTCCCGCGAAAGAGGCGAGGTCCGCGAGATAACGTCCGTGTCGAGGACGTACACCGACCAAGCCGCCTTGTGACGCCGCGATCGAAGCGGGAGGGGCCCCGGGGCCACCTCCAGCCATTCCTCTCGCGTCAGCGGAAAGTCGCGCAGATGATCCTCGAAGGTCTTTGACCGCTCCGGCCGCAGACGCTCCCACTCAGCCTCGGACATCACGATCACGGCGTCGCGCCCGCGCCGCGACACTCTCTGGGGCTCGCCGGCAAGGGCCGCGTCCATGACGTCCCCGAGACGCGCGCGCGCGTCCTTGACCAGCCAGGTCTTCATCGTTGCGTCCTCCGATGTACAAGATGCACATCGGCGGGATCGGCCGCAAGCCGCCGGCGCGTCCGAATCACCCCCGCCCAGCGAACAGGCCCGCCAGCACGGTGAAGACGACGAGCGCCCAGAGCGCGACCGCGATGGCCCGGAGGGTCGCGGTCGGATGCCGGCCCCGGCCGAAGACCGTCTCGGAGGCGAGCGGCAGGCCCTCGTCGACGGAACGCTCGAGCTTGGCGAGGAGCCGCTCGACCCGCGCCGCCATGACGGGCAGGTCGGAGGCGACCTTCGCGAGCGTGAGGAGGCCGCGCCCCGCCGCTTCAGCGCGGCCGACCGGCCCGAGATTGCGCTCGATCCAGGCCCGGACGACGGGCTCGGAGGCCGCCCAGATGTCGAGCTTCGGGTCGAGCTGGCGGGCCACGCCTTCCACCACGACCATCGTCTTCTGCAGCATGACGAGCTCGGTCCTCGTCTGCATGTCGAAGATCTCGGTCACCTCGAAGAGCAGCGTGAGCAGCCGCGCCATCGAGATCTCGTCGGCGCGGCGATTGTGGATCGGCTCGCCGATCGCCCGGATCGCCTGGGCGAAATCCTCGACCGAATGGTGCGCCGGGACGTAGCCCGCCTCGAAATGCACCTCCGCGACCCGGCGGTAGTCGCGCAGGATGAAGCCGAGCAGGATCTCGGCGAGGAACCGGCGCTCGTTCGTCCCGAGCCGCCCCATGATGCCGGTATCGACCGCGACGAGCCGCCCCTCGGGATCGACCATCAGGTTCCCGGGATGCATGTCGGCGTGGAAGAAGCCGTCCCGGATCGCCTGGCGGAGGAAGGACTGGATGACGGTCCGGGCGAGCGCCGGCCGGTCGTGGCCCGCGCGCTCGATCTCGGCGATCCGGTGGAGCGGGAGCGCGTCGATCCATTCGGAGGTGAGGACGTCGCGCGCGGTCAGGGCCCATTCGGGCCGCGGCACCCGGAAGTCGGGGTCCCGGGCGGTGTTCTCGGCGAGCTCGGAGAGGGCGGCCGCCTCGAGCCGCATGTCCATCTCCAGCGCGACGGAGCGGGCGATCGTCTCGACGACCTCCGTCGGGCGCAGCCGGCTCGCGCGCGGCAGGAGGCGCTCGGCCATCCGGGCCGCGTAGCGCATCGCGCCGAGGTCGCGCGCGAAGCGCTCCCGGATGCCGGGGCGCACGACCTTCACCGCGACCGCCTGCTCGACGCCGTCCCGCAACACCGTCGCCTTGTGGACCTGCGAGATGGACGCGGCCGCGACCGGCGGCCCGAAGGCCAGGAACAGCTCGCCGACGGTCTTTCCGATCGATAGCGCGATGGCCCGTTCGGCCTCGTCCTGCCCGAAGGCGGGCATCCGATCCTGCAGGCTCTCGAGATCGCGCGCGGCCGCGACGCCGACGACGTCGGGCCGCGTCGCCAGGAACTGGCCGATCTTGACATAGGACGGCCCGAGCCGGGTCAGCGCGGCCGTGAGTCGGGTCGCTCCCCCATCGGCGCCGGGGCGCTCGATGGTCCGGGCGAGCCGGAGCGCAAAGCGCGCGCCCGGAGACAGCGAGGCCGGGTCGACGAGCGCCAGCGCCCCCTCGCGCGCGAGGGCGTAGCCCGCGCGCACGTTCGCGGCGAGATGGACGATCCCGCCGATCAAACCTTCCAGCCCGAATGGATCGCGACGATGCCGCCGGAGAGGGGTCGATAGGTCACGCGCCGGAAGCCGGCCGCCTCGATCAGGCCCGCGAAGCTGTCCGGGCCCGGGAAGCGGCGGATCGACTGGACGAGATACTCGTACGATTCGCGGTCGCGCGCCACGAGCTCGCCCATGCGCGGGATCAGCCCGAACGAATAAGCATCGTAGACGCGGTCCAGCACCGGGACGTCGACGCGGGAGAATTCGAGGCAAAGGAAGCGCGCGCCGGGCTTCAGGACGCGGCGCGCCTCGGCCAGCGCCCGCTCGATGCGCGGCACGTTCCGGATCCCGAAAGCGATCGTGTAGCCGTCGAAAGTCGCGCTCGGGAAGGGAAGCTCCTCCGCGTTCGCTTTCTGGAAGTCGACCCGGACCTCGC
>JAFAPJ010000052.1 GCA_019247255.1 Methylobacteriaceae bacterium
CCCGTTCGTCGGCACGATCACTTTCTGCCGCATCTATTCCGGCAAGGTGGAGTCGGGCACCGGGATCGTGAACTCGACGCGCGACAAGAAGGAGCGCGTCGGCCGCATGCTCCTGATGCACGCTAACAATCGCGAGGACATCAAAGAGGCCTTCGCGGGCGACATCGTCGCGCTCGCGGGGCTCAAGGAGGTCCGCACCGGCGACACGCTCTGCGACGCGGCAAAGCCCGTGATCCTGGAGCGCATGGAGTTCCCGGAGCCGGTCATCACCATCGCCATCGAGCCGAAGTCTAAGGGCGACCAGGAGAAGCTCGGGCTCGCGCTCGCGAAGCTTGCGGCCGAGGACCCGTCGTTCCGGGTCTCGACCGATCAGGAAAGCGGCCAGACCATCCTCAAGGGGATGGGCGAGCTCCATCTCGACATCAAGGTCGACATCCTGCGCCGGACCTACAAGGTCGATGCGAATATCGGCGCCCCCCAGGTCGCCTATCGCGAGACGATCACGCGCCGCGGCGAGGTCGATTACACGCACAAGAAGCAGACGGGCGGCACGGGCCAGTTCGCGCGCGTCAAGATCGTGGTCGAGCCGGGCGAGAAGGCTTCGGGCTTCCAGTTCGAATCGAAGATCGTCGGCGGCTCGGTGCCCAAGGAGTACATCCCGGGCGTCGAGAAGGGGCTCAACTCGGTCGTCACGGCCGGCGTGATCGCGGGCTTTCCCGTGGTTGACGTGAAGGTCGAGCTGATCGACGGCGCCTTCCACGAGGTCGACTCGTCGGCGCTCGCCTTCGAGATCGCCTCCCGGGCGGCTCTGCGCGAAGGACTGCAGAAATGCGGTTCCGTGCTCCTCGAGCCGATCATGAAGGTCGAGGTCGTAACCCCCGAGGACTACACGGGATCCGTCATCGGCGACCTCAACTCTCGCCGCGGGCAGATCCAAGGGCAGGACACGCGCGGCAACGCGAACGTCATCAATGCGATGGTGCCGCTCGCCAACATGTTCGGCTACGTCAACACTCTTCGGTCGATGACCCAGGGTCGTGCGAACTACACGATGCAGTTCGACCATTACGACCAGGTTCCGTCGAACGTCGCGGCGGAGGTGCAGGCGAAGTACGCTTAAGGCGCACCTCGCCGGCCAATCTTCTTCAGATCAACGACATTCCATCACGAGGGAGCCATCGATGGCTAAAGAGAAGTTCTCCCGCTCGAAGCCGCATTGCAACATCGGCACGATCGGCCACGTCGACCACGGCAAGACGTCGCTGACGGCGGCGATCACGAAGGTCCTGGCCGAGACGGGCGGCGCCACCTTCACGGCCTACGACCAGATCGACAAGGCTCCGGAGGAGAAGGCGCGCGGCATCACGATCTCGACCGCCCATGTCGAGTACGAGACCGACAAGCGCCACTACGCGCATGTCGACTGCCCCGGCCACGCCGACTACGTGAAGAACATGATCACGGGCGCCGCCCAGATGGACGGCGCGATCCTGGTCGTCTCCGCGGCCGACGGCCCGATGCCGCAGACCCGCGAGCACATCCTGCTCGCCCGTCAGGTCGGCGTGCCGGCGCTCGTCGTGTTCCTCAACAAGGTCGACATGGTCGACGACGCCGAGCTCCTCGAGCTCGTCGAGCTTGAGGTGCGCGAGCTCCTCTCCAAGTACGAGTTCCCGGGCGACGACATCCCGATCACCAAGGGCTCGGCCCTGATGGCGCTCGAGGACAAGAACCCCGACATCGGCAAGAACGCGATCCTGGCGCTGATGCGCACGGTCGACGAGTACATCCCGCAGCCCGACCGCCCGATCGACCTGCCCTTCCTGATGCCGATCGAGGACGTGTTCTCGATCTCCGGCCGCGGCACGGTCGTGACCGGCCGCGTCGAGCGCGGCATCATCAAGGTCGGCGAGGAGGTCGAGATCGTCGGCATCCGGGCGACCCAGAAGACGACCGTCACGGGCGTCGAGATGTTCCGCAAGCTCCTCGACCAGGGGCAGGCGGGCGACAACGTCGGCGTGCTGCTGCGCGGCACGAAGCGCGAGGATGTCGAGCGCGGCCAGGTCGTCTGCAAGCCGGGCTCGGTGAAGCCGCACACGAAGTTCAAGGCCGAGGCCTATATCCTCACGAAGGAGGAGGGCGGCCGTCACACGCCGTTCTTCACCAACTACCGGCCCCAGTTCTACTTCCGTACGACGGACGTGACCGGCGTCTGCACCCTTCCCGAGGGCACCGAGATGGTGATGCCGGGCGACAACGTGACCATGGACGTCACGCTGATCGTGCCGATCGCCATGGAGGAGAAGCTCCGCTTCGCCATTCGCGAGGGTGGTCGGACGGTCGGCGCCGGCGTCGTCGCGTCGATCGTCGAGTAGCTCTCACCCGGGCGCGCCTCGTCGCCTTTGTCATGGCCGGGCTCGTCCCGGCCATCCCGATCGGAAGGTCGCGGCTCTCTTGATCGAGATCGCCGGGACAGACCCGGCGATGACACCGAAAAGACCAGGACGATGAACCAGAACATCCGCATCCGGCTCAAGGCCTTCGACCACCGCGTCCTCGACGCGTCGACCCGCGAGATCGTGTCGACCGCCAAGCGGACCGGTGCGCAGGTCCGAGGGCCGATCCCGCTGCCGACGCGGCTCGAGCGCTTCACGGTGCTGCGGTCGCCGCACATCGACAAGAAGTCGCGCGAGCAGTTCGAGATGCGGACCCACAAGCGCGTGCTCGACATCGTCGACCCCACGCCGCAGACGGTCGACGCTCTGATGAAGCTCGACCTCGCGGCTGGCGTCGACGTGGAGATCAAGCTCTGAGCCGCGTGGCTCGGAGCTGACGAGATACGCGGGCTCGAGGACGAAACGATGCGCTCAGGCGTGATTGCACAAAAGGTCGGGATGACCCGCATCTTCACCGATGCCGGGGAGCACGTGCCCGTCACCGTGCTGAAAGTCGACAATTGCCAGGTCGTTGCCCATCGCACGATGGAGAAGAACGGCTACGTCGCGGTCCAGGTGGGCGTCGGCCAGGCGAAGGTGAAGAACGTCTCGAAGGCCGAGCGCGGCCGCTTCGCGGTCGCGAAGGTCGAGCCGAAGCGCAAGCTCGCGGAGTTCCGCGTGTCCCTGGACGCGCTGATCCCGGTCGGCGCGGAGATCACGGCCGATCATTTCTTGCCGGGGCAATTCGTTGACGTGACCGGCACGACGCTCGGCAAGGGTTTCGCGGGCGGCATGAAGCGCTGGAACTTCGGCGGTCTGCGGGCGACGCACGGCGTCTCGATCTCGCACCGGTCGATCGGCGGCACGGGCGGTCGTCAGGATCCGGGCAAGACCTTCAAGAACAAGAAGATGCCGGGCCATCTGGGCGTCGAGCAGGTGACGACGCAAAACCTGCGGGTCGTCCAGACCGATCCCGAGCGGGGGTTGATCCTCGTCGAGGGCGCTGTGCCGGGTCATGCCGGCGGCTGGATCTTCGTGCGGGACGCCGTGAAGCGGAAGGCGCCGGCCGACCTGCCGATGCCGGGCAAGTTCCGCACGTCGGGGACCGCGGACGAGTCGGCTCCGGCCGAGGCCGCTGCGGCGTCCGAGGAGAACGCGTGATGCAGATCGATCTCACCAGCTTCGGGGGCGAGGCGTCGGGCTCGGTCGAGCTCGACGACGCGATCTTCGGGCTCGAGCCGCGGGCGGACCTCATCGCCCGCATGGTGCGCTGGCAGCTGGCCAAGCGCCGGGCCGGCACGCATGCGGTCAAGAACCGGGCGGAGATCCACCGCACGGGCAAGAAGATGTACAAGCAGAAGGGCACGGGCAACGCCCGCCACGGCTCCGGCCGCGTGCCCCAGTTCCGCGGCGGCGGACGCGCCTTCGGCCCGGTCGTGCGCTCGCATGAGCACGACTTGCCCAAGAAGGTGCGGGCGCTCGCGCTCCGGCACGCGCTCTCGGCGAAGGCCAAGGACCAGGCGATCATCGTCGTTGACGAGGCCCGCCTGACCGAGGCGAAGACGAAGGTGCTCAAGGAGCAGTTCGGCCGCCTGGGGCTCAGCTCCGCGCTCATCATCTCGGGCGCCGAGGTCGAGCCGAATTTCGGCCTTGCGGCGCGCAACCTGCCCAACATCGACGTGCTGCCCGTGCAGGGCATCAACGTCTACGACATCCTGCGCCGGGAAAAGCTCGTGCTGACCCGCGCGGCCGTCGACGCGCTGGAGGCGCGCTTCAAATGAGTCCCGATCCGCGCCATTACGACGTGATCGTGAGCCCGGTGATCACCGAGAAGGCCACGACGCTGTCGGAGCAGAACAAGGTCGTTTTCCGGGTCGCCCCGGACGCGACGAAGCCCCAGATCAAGGAGGCGGTCGAACGCCTCTTCGACGTGAAGGTCGTGGGCGTGAACACGCTCGTGACCAAGGGCAAGGAAAAGTATTTCCGCGGCCGCAAGGGCCGGCGCTCGGACGTCAAGAAGGCGGTCGTGACCCTCGAGGACGGCCACTCGATCGACGTGACGACCGGGCTCTGAGGAACGGGCGTCATGGCACTCAAGACATTCAAGCCGATCACGCCGGGCCTTCGCCAGCTCGTGATCGTCGATCGCGGCGAGCTCTATAAGGGCAAGCCCGTCAAGGCGCTCACCGAGGGCAAGAACCAGTCGGGCGGCCGCAACAATCATGGCCGCGTGACGGTCCGGTTCCGCGGCGGCGGTCACAAGCAGACCTACCGCATGGTCGACTTCAAGCGGCGCGAGCATGGCGGGCTCGAGGGCCGGGTCGAGCGGATCGAGTACGATCCGAACCGCACGGCCTTCATCGCGCTCGTCCGCTATCCGGCCGACAAGCTGGCCTACATCCTGGCTCCGCAGCGGCTCGCGGCCGGCGACGTCGTGGTGTCGGGCCAGCAGGTCGACATCAAGCCGGGCAACGCCATGCCGATCGGCAACATGCCGGTGGGCACGATCGTCCATAACGTCGAGCTGAAGATCGGCGCCGGCGGCGCGCTCGCGCGTTCGGCCGGGACCTATGCGCAGATCGTCGGGCGCGACCAGGGCTACGTCACGGTGCGGCTGAACTCGGGCGAGCAGCGTCTCGTTCACGGGAATTGCTACGCGACGGTCGGCGCGGTCTCGAACCCGGATCACATGAACATCTCGATCGGCAAGGCCGGTCGCAACCGCTGGCTCGGGCAGCGTCCGCACAACCGCGGCGTGACCATGAACCCGATCGACCATCCGCATGGCGGCGGCGAAGGGCGGACCTCGGGCGGGCGTCACCCAGTGACGCCCTGGGGTCAGCCGACCAAGGGCAAGAAGACGCGCTCCAACAAGCGGACGGACACCTTCATCGTGTCCTCGCGCCACGCGCGCAAGAAGAAGGGCTGAGGCCGTCATGGCACGTTCGATCTGGAAGGGGCCGTTCGTCGACGGCTACCTCTTGAAGAAGGCCGAAGCGGCGCGTGGCTCCACGCGCAACGAGGTCATCAAGATCTGGAGCCGTCGCTCCACCATCCTGCCGCAGTTCGTGGGCCTCACCTTCGGGGTCTATAACGGGCAGAAGCACATCCCCGTCTTCGTCTCGGAGGAGATGGTTGGTCACAAGTTCGGCGAGTTCTCGCCGACCCGGACCTTCCACGGCCACGCGGCGGACAAGAAGGCGAAGAGGCGCTGACGATGGGCAAGGCCGCCACCCCGCGCGCGCTGCCGGAGAACGAGGCGAAAGCCGTTCTCCGCATGGTCCGCATCAGCCCGCAGAAGCTGAACCTCGTGGCTCAGCTCATCCGCGGCAAGAAGGTCTCGAGCGCGCTCGCCGACCTCGAGTTCTCGCGCAAGCGCATCGCCAAGGACGTGCGCAAGTGCCTGGAGAGCGCGATCGCGAACGCGGAGAACAACCACGACCTCGACGTCGACGACCTCGTGGTCAAGGAGGCCTTCGTGGGCAAGGCGCTCGTGATGAAGCGTTTCCATGCCCGCGCCCGCGGCCGCGGCGCCCGCATCCTGAAGCCGTTCTCGAACCTCACGATCGTGGTTCGGGAAGTCGCCGCCGACGCGGCCTGAGGTTCGTCATGGGTCAGAAGGTAAATCCCGTCGGGCTCCGCCTCGGCATCAACCGTACCTGGGATTCGCGCTGGTTCGCGAACAAGGGCGAGTATGCCCGGCTGATGCATGAGGACATCGCGATCCGCGAGGCCCTCATGAAGCAGCTCAAGCAGGCCGCGGTGTCGAAGATCGTGATCGAGCGCCCGCACCGGAAGTGCCGGGTGACGATCCACTCGGCGCGGCCGGGCGTGGTCATCGGCAAGAAGGGCGCCGACATCGACAAGCTGCGCAAGCTCGTCGGCGCGATGACCAAGGCCGAGGTCTCGATCAACATCGTCGAGGTGCGCAAGCCCGAGGTCGACGCGACGCTCGTCGCGGAATCGATCGCCCAGCAGCTCGAGCGCCGCGTCGCCTTTCGCCGCGCCATGAAGCGCGCCGTCCAGTCCGCCATGCGGCTCGGCGCCCAGGGCATCCGGATCAATTGCTCCGGCCGTCTTGGCGGGGCCGAGATCGCCCGCATGGAATGGTATCGCGAGGGGCGGGTGCCTCTGCACACGCTGCGTGCGGACGTGGATTACGGCACCGCGACCGCGTTCACGACTTACGGGACGTGCGGGATCAAGGTCTGGATCTGCAAGGGAGAGATCCTCGAGCACGATCCCATGGCCCAGGACAAGCGGATGAACGAGGAGGCCGGCACCCGGTCCACCGGACGCCGCGCGGCCGAGCAGGCGGCCTGACGGCCGCGCTGCCCTGCCTTTGACAAGGTTGACGTGCTATGTTGCAGCCCAAGAAGACGAAGTTCCGCAAGCAGTTCAAGGGACGCATTCACGGCGTCGCGAAGGGCGGCACGGATCTTAATTTCGGCCAGTACGGCCTGAAGTCGCTCGAGCCGGAGCTCGTCAACGCGCGGGAGATCGAGGCCGCGCGCCGTGCGATCACCCGCGAGATGAAGCGCCAGGGCCGGGTGTGGATCCGCATCTTCCCGGACGTGCCTGTGTCGTCGAAGCCGACCGAGGTGCGCATGGGCAAGGGCAAGGGCGCGCCTGAGTTCTGGGCCTGCCGCGTCAAGCCCGGCCGGATCATGTTCGAGATCGACGGGGTGCCGGAGGACGTGGCGCGCGAGGCGTTGCGCCTCGGCGCCGCCAAGCTGTCGGTGCGCACGCGCTTCGTGCAGCGCATCGCGGAGTGAGTGGGATGAAGACGAAGCAGCGCTTCTCCGATCTCGAGCGGCTGTCCGCGGACCAGCTGCAAGACGAGCTCGTGAGCCTGAAGAAGGAGCAGTTCAACCTGCGCTTCCAGAAGGCGACTGGTCAGCTGGAGAACACGTCGCGCGTTCGCCTCGTGCGGCGCGACATCGCCCGGATCAAGACGTTGCAGGGCCGCGCCACGACGGCCGCGGCCGCCGCGAAGCCGGGCGCCTGAGGAGATCGAAATGCCGAAGCGCGTGTTGCAGGGCGTCGTCGTCTCGGACAAGGGCGACAAGACGATCGTGGTGAAGGTGGAGCGGCGCTTCACCCATCCGGTGCTGAAGAAGACGGTGCGGCGCACCAAGAACTACCACGCCCACGACGAGGGCAACGTCGCCAAGGTCGGGCAGGTGGTACAGATCGAGGAATCGCGGCCCTACTCGAAGACGAAGACCTGGAAGCTCGTCGACGGGGCGAGCGAGGGCGAGGGCGGCGGTGGCCTCCTGTCGAGCGTCGCCGAGACCGTCGGGGCGGCGGTTGGCAAGGCGAAGGCCGCGGTCGGCCTGTCGTAAGGCGGGCAGGGGCCCGAGAGAACGAGGCCGCGGCGGACGCGATCCGGCGCGGATGAGCAATCAGGCAGGGGACCGAGATCCCCGTCAGGCGCAGTCCGGCTCGCCGGAAACCGTCTGAGACAGAGAGAAGGATCGGATCATGATCCAGATGCAGTCGAATCTGGACGTCGCCGACAATTCGGGCGCGCGACGTGTCATGTGCATCAAGGTGCTGGGCGGCTCGAAGCGCAAGTACGCGAGCGTCGGCGACATCATCGTGGTGTCGGTGAAGGAGGCCATCCCGCGCGGGCGCGTCAAGAAGGGCGACGTCATGAAGGCGGTGGTCGTTCGGACCGCGAAGGACATCAAGCGCCCGGACGGCTCCGTGATCCGCTTCGACCGCAACGCGGCCGTGCTCATCAACAATCAGAAGGAGCCGGTCGGCACTCGCATCTTCGGGCCGGTTCCGCGCGAGCTGCGCGCCAAGAACCATATGAAGATCATCTCGCTCGCCCCCGAGGTGCTGTGATGGCGGCCAAGATCAAGAAGGGCGATCGGGTCGTCGTGCTGACCGGCCGCGACGCGGGCCGGACAGGCGAGGTGGTCCAGGTCATGCCGAAGGACGAGAAGGCGCTCGTGCGGGGCGTGAACGTCGTCAAGCGGCACCAGAAGCAGACCATGAACCAGGAGGGCGGCATCATCTCCAAGGAGGCGCCGATCCACCTGTCGAACCTCGCGGTCGCCGATCCGAAGGACGGCAAGCCGACCCGCGTCGGCTTCAAGGTCCTCGACGACGGCCGCAAGGTCCGGTTCGCCAAGCGTTCGGGAGATTTGATCGATGCCTGAGACCCAGACGAACGGGAGCGGGCTCGCCTCAGGGTACGTGCCGCGGCTCCGCAAGCATTACGACGAGGTCGTGCGGCCGAAGCTCGTGGAGGAGTTCGGCTACAAGAACCCCATGCAGGTGCCGACGATCGACAAGATCGTCCTCAACATGGGCGTCGGCGAGTCGACCGCGGATTCGAAGAAGGCGTCCGTCGCGGCGGCCGATCTGGCGCTCATCGCCGGGCAGAAGCCCGTCATCACGCGGGCCCGCAAGGCGATCGCCACCTTCAAGGTGCGCGAGAACATGCCGATCGGCGCGAAGGTGACGCTGCGCAAGGCCCGGATGTACGAGTTCCTGGACCGGCTCGTGACGATCGCGCTTCCCCGGGTGCGCGATTTCCGCGGGCTCAACCCGCGCTCCTTCGACGGCCGCGGCAACTACGCGCTCGGCATCAAGGAGCACATCGTGTTCCCCGAGATCAACTACGACAAGGCCGAGCAGATCTGGGGCATGGACGTCATCATCGCGACGACGGCCAAGACGGACGAGGAGGCGCGCGCGCTCCTCAAGCATTTCAACTTCCCGTTCCGGCAGTGAGGCGGGCCCCCGTCTCAAACGCGGACACCGGAGACAAGCATGGCTAAGAAGAGCAAGATCGAGAACAACAAGAAGCGGCGCCGTCTCGTGGCGCGCTTCGCGGCCAAGCGGGCCGAGCTGAAGGGCGTCGCGGACGACAACAGCCGTCCGATGGAGGAGCGCTTCGAGGCGCGCCTCAAGCTCGCCGAACTGCCCCGCAACGCGAATCCCACCCGCATCCGCAACCGGTGCGAGGTGACCGGGCGGCCGCGGGCCTATTACCGCAAGCTCGGCATGTCGCGCATTGCGCTGCGCGAGCTCGGGTCCCAGGGATTGATCCCGGGCCTCGTGAAGTCGAGCTGGTAGGGAGGGCGCTCACATGTCGATGAACGATCCTCTGGGCGATATGCTCACCCGTATCCGCAACGCGCAGCTGCGGCGGCGCAATTCGGTCGCGACCCCCGGCTCCAAGATGCGGGCGCGGGTGCTGGACGTCCTCAAGGCGGAAGGCTTCATCCGCGATTACTCGACGACCGAGTACGGGAACGGCCGCAGCGAGTTCGTGATCGAGCTCAAGTATCACGAGGGCCAGCCCGTGATCCGCCGCATCGCGCGGGTCTCGAAGCCGGGCCGTCGCGTCTATGCCTCCGTCGAGACGATGCCGCGCGTCGCCGACGGGCTCGGGGTCACCATCATGTCGACCCCGCAGGGCGTCATGGCGGACCACGAGGCGCGTGAGAAGAATATCGGCGGCGAAGTGCTGTGCCAGGTCTTCTGACCTCGCCGGCCGCGTGAAGGATTGGGGACGATCATGTCTCGTGTAGGCAAGAAGCCTGTCCAGGTGCCGTCCGGCGTGACCGCGACGGTGGACGGGCAACTCGTGAAGATGAAGGGCGCCAAGGGCGAGCTCGCGTTCCGGGTTCCGGACGAGGTGCTGGTCTCGATGGCCGACGGTTCGGTGAAGGTCGATCCGCGCGACGCCACGAAGGACGCGCGGGCGAAGTGGGGCATGTCCCGCGCCCAGATCTCGAATCTCGTCGAGGGCGTCTCGAAGGGCTTCGAGCGGCGGCTCGAGATCAACGGCGTCGGCTACCGCGCCGCCATGACGGGCAAGACCCTCAAGCTGTCGCTCGGCTACAGCCACGACATCGATTACGAGGTGCCGGCCGGCATCACGATCACGACCCCGAAGCCGACGGAGATCGTCGTCGCCGGGATCGACAAGCAGCGCGTCGGCCAGACCGCCGCCGAGATCCGCGAATATCGCGGCCCGGAGCCCTACAAGGGCAAGGGCGTGAAGTACGCGGGCGAGTTCATCTTCCGCAAGGAAGGCAAGAAAAAGTAAGGCGGGTGCGAGATGGCTGAGAAGCAAGGCGCCGAGGACCGGCGCAAGGCGCGCGTGCGTCGCGCCATCCGCAAGGCCGCGAACGGGCGTCCGCGCCTGTCGGTCTTTCGGTCGTCCAAGCAGATCTACGCGCAGGTGAGCGACGACGCGCGCGGGCACACGCTCGCGGCGGCCTCGACCCTGGAGAAGGACCTGCGGGCGAACCTGAAGACGGGCGCGGACATCGCGGCCGCGCAGGCCGTCGGCAAGCTCGTCGCCGAGCGCGCGAAGGAGGCCGGGGTGTCCCAGGTCATCTTCGACCGCTCCGGCTACCTGTATCACGGCCGCGTCAAGGCGCTGGCCGATGCCGCCCGCGAGGGCGGGCTCGATTTCTGACGGCGGTCAGCCAACGCAACCTCGAGCGAGCGGGCCGCCGCCCGCGCCAGTGAGACGGAACAGGACAGATGGCACGAGAACCCGGGACCGGCGGACGGTCCAACCGCGAGCGCCGCGGCAACGAGCGCGAGGAGCGCGACAGCGAGTTCGTGGACAAGCTCGTCCACATCAACCGCGTCGCCAAGGTGGTGAAGGGCGGCCGGCGCTTCGGCTTCGCGGCGCTCGTCGTCGTCGGGGACCAGAAGGGCCGCGTCGGCTTCGGCCACGGCAAGGCTCGCGAGGTGCCGGAGGCGATCCGCAAGGCGACCGAGGCCGCCAAGCGCGGCTTGATCCGCGTGTCGCTCCGGGAGGGCCGTACGCTCCACCACGACGTGAATGGCCGCCACGGCGCCGGTCGCGTCGTGCTGCGCGCCGCGCCTCAGGGCACCGGCATCATCGCGGGCGGCCCGATGCGCGCCGTCTTCGAGACGCTCGGCATGCAGGATGTCGTCGCGAAGTCGCTCGGCTCGTCGAACCCGTACAACCTCGTCCGGGCGACCTTCGACGCCCTGAAGAACGAGGACAGCCCGCGCGCCGTCGCGGCCCGTCGCGGGCTCAAGGTCTCCGCCCTCCAGGCCCGCCGCCGAGACGCCGACATGGCGGACGGCGCCGGCGCGGACGCGTGAGGACGCCATGGCTGAGACGAACACCGTCACGGTCGAGCAGATCGGCTCGCCCATCCGCCGCGAGGGCAAGCAGCGCCAGACGCTGATCGGGCTCGGGCTGAACAAGCTCCACCGCACCGCGACCCTGCCCGACACGCCCGCGACCCGCGGGATGATCGAGGCCGTCAAGCACCTCGTGCGCGTCGTCGACGCGCCGTCGCGCTGAGGAGGCGTCGATGAAGCTGAACGAGATCCGGGACAATCCCGGCGCCGTGAAGGAGCGCATGCGGGTCGGCCGCGGCATCGGCTCCGGCAAGGGCAAGACGGGCGGGCGCGGCGTCAAGGGCCAGAAGGCCCGCACCGGCGTCGCCATCAAGGGCTTCGAGGGCGGGCAGATGCCGCTCCATCGGCGCCTGCCGAAGCGCGGCTTCACGCCGCCGAACGCGCTCGACCTGAACGAGGTCAATCTCGGCCGTATCCAGGTCGCGGTCGACGCGGGCAAGCTCGACGTGAGCCAGCCGGTGACGGTGGAGACGCTCGTCGCGGCCGGCGTTCTCGCCAAGCCGCGCGACGGCGTGAAGATCCTCGGCGTGGGCGAGCTCACCGCGAAGCTCGCCTTCGAGGTTCACGGAGCCTCGCGCACGGCCGCCGCCGCGATCGAGCGGGCCGGCGGTTCGCTGAAGTCCCTGGCTCCCGAGCGCGCGCCCGAAGCCACGGCGTAAGGTCGCGCTCCCCGAGGCTTGAGAAGCGCCGGCCTGAGGCTCACTCTCAGGTCGGCCTTCGCGCGTCCGGTCCTCCGGGCTCGCTCGTCAAGGAACTCACGTCATGGCTTCCGCGGCCGAACAGCTCGCCTCCAACATCAATTTCGGCGCCATCGGCAAGGCCGAGGAGCTGAAGAAGCGCATCTGGTTCACGCTGGGTGCGCTGATCGTGTTCCGGCTCGGCACCTACGTGCCGCTGCCCGGGATCGACACGGAGGCGCTGCGCCAAAGCTTCCAGCAGGCGAGCGGCGGCGTGCTCGGCCTGTTCAACATGTTCTCGGGCGGCGCGGTCGAGCGCATGGCGATCTTCGCGCTCAACATCATGCCGTACATCTCGGCCTCCATCATCGTGCAGCTCCTGACGTCGGTCATCCCGACGCTCGAATCGCTGAAGAAGGAGGGCGAGTCCGGCCGCAAGGTTATCAACCAGTACACTCGCTACATCACGGTCGTGCTCGCGGCGTTCCAGGCCTACGGCATTGCCATCGGTCTCGAGGGGCAGGCCGGCGTTGTCACCGATCCCGGCTGGTTCTTCCGCATCTCCACTGTGATCACGCTCACCGGCGGCACGATGTTCCTCATGTGGCTCGGCGAGCAGAACACCTCGCGCGGCATCGGCAACGGCTCGCCCTTGATCATCTTCGCCGGCATCGTGGCGGCCTTTCCGTCGGCGATCGTCAGCACCCTGGAGCTCGGACGTCAGGGCGCGATCTCGGGCGGCTTGATCTTCGCCGTGCTGA
>JAFAPJ010000377.1 GCA_019247255.1 Methylobacteriaceae bacterium
CGGGCGCGGCCGCCGACCGGACGGCGCGTTGCGGCTCGGCCATGCGCCCGCCTAGCACGCGCTTGCGGTCCGGCGAAGGCCGAGACGACGGGCAGGCCCTGGACCTCGGCGGTTCTCCCCGCCACAAGGCCGGGCTTCACGGAGCACGGAGGAGCGGCATGGATGCCGACGCGTTGCGGGCCCTGCAGGCGCCCTTGAAGGACAGGTACCGGCAGGAGGCCGACGCGGCGCTCGTGACCCTCAAGGCCGAGGGCCGGCTCGACGCGGACGCGATCGCCTGCAAGGTCGAGACGGGCCGCGCGCTCGCGGTCGCGGGCCTCCATCCGGCGACGGGCGGATCCGGGCTCGAGCTCTGCTCGGGCGACATGCTCCTCGAGGCGCTCGTCGCCTGCGCGGGCGTGACCGTGAAGGCGGTCGCGACGGCTCTCGGGATCGCTCTGCGCGACGGCCGCGTCCTCGCCGAGGGCGACCTCGACTTCCGGGGAACGCTCGGGGTCGACAAGGCGGCGCCGGTCGGCTTCCGGGCGATCCGGCTCCGGTTCGAGCTGGACACGGAGGCGGGCGAGGCCGAGGTCGCGACGCTTCTCAAGCTGACGGAGCGCTACTGCGTCGTCTACCAGACGCTGAACACGCGTCCCGAGCTCACCGCCGAGATCGTGCGCCCGTCGACGGCCGCCGCTGCCTGAGCGCCCGCTTGCAATGAGGGCGCTCCGTCCTAGCTAAGCTCGGTCCGGTCCGACCGGGCGGGGAGGTCGGGCGCCAGTGGATTCGGGGGCGGCGAGGACAGACGATGAGGCGATCGCCTCCGGCCGGCCGCGGCGCGCGCTCGTCATCGTCAACCGGAAGGCGCGCAACGGCGGAGCCCGCATCGACGCGGCGCTCGCGATCTTTCGCGAGGCCGGGATCGACGTGGAGGAGGTCGCGGCGCCGAGCGCCGCGAAGCTCGGGGACGCGATCCGGGAACGCGCCGCCGCTTGCGACATCGCGGTCATCGGCGGAGGCGACGGCACGCTGAACTGCGCGGCGGGCGCCATCATCGAAACCGGGCTGCCGCTCGGCATCCTGCCGCTCGGGACCGCGAACGACCTCGCCCGGACGCTCGGTCTGCCGCTCGAGCCGGTCGGCGCCGCGAGGGTGATCGTCGAGGGGCGGCTGCGCACGATCGACGTCGGCGACGTGAACGGCCGCCACTTCTTCAACGTCGCCTCCGTCGGCTTCTCGGCCGAGCTCGCCCAAGAGCTTTCCGCCGACCTGAAGCGCCGGTTCGGCACGCTCGGCTACGCGCTCGCGAGCGCGCGGCTCCTCGGACGCATGCGGCCCTTCACGGCCTTCATCGAGCATGACGGCGAGATCCTGAAGGTGAAGACCGTGCAGATCGCGGTCGGCAACGGCCGCCATTACGGCGGCGGGCTGACCGTCGACGCGGATGCCGAGCCGGACGACGGCAAGCTCCACGTCTACTCGCTCGAGCTCGACCATTGGTGGAAGCTGATCGCGCTGGCGCCGGCGCTGAAGCGCGGCACCGTCGCGTCCTGGCGCGGCGTGCGCACCTTCACGACGGCCGCGGTCACGATCCGGACACGACGCACCCGGTCCGTGAACACGGACGGCGAGCTCACCAGTGCGACCCCGGCGACCTTTCGGGTGATCCCGGCCGGGGTCCGGGTCTTCGCGCCGCCGCCTCCGCTCACGGCCTGAAGGACATGATGGATCAGCTCCTCGCGCTCGCCGCCGACCCGGCCGCCTGGGCGGCGCTCGCCACCCTCATCGTGATGGAGGTGGTGCTCGGCATCGACAACCTGATCTTCCTGTCGATCCTGACCAACAAGCTGCCGGAGGAGCGCCGCGAGGTCGCCCGGAAGGTCGGGCTCGCCCTCGCGCTCGTCATGCGGCTCGCGCTCCTCGGGACGGTGTCGTTCATCGTCCACCTGACGGAGCCCGTCTTCAGCGCCTTCGGGCATGGCTTCTCCTGGCGCGACCTGATCCTGATCGCCGGCGGCCTCTTCCTCGTCTGGAAGGCCACCAAGGAGATCCACGAGAGCGTCGATGCGACGGGCGAGGCGCATGGCCCGGATCGGGTCGTGGCCACGACGTTCGGGGCCGCGATCGTGCAGATCGTGCTCCTCGACCTCGTCTTCTCGGTCGATTCGATCATCACCGCGGTCGGGATGACGGACCACCTCCCCGTGATGGCGATCGCGGTCGTGGTCGCGGTCGCCCTAATGGCGGCCGCGGCCGGGCCGCTCGCCGATTTCATCAAGGCGAACCCGACGATCGTGATGCTCGCGCTCGGCTTTCTCCTGATGATCGGAACGGTGCTCATCGCGGACGGCTTCGGCTTTCACGTGCCGAAGGGCTATATCTACGCGGCGATGGCGTTCTCGGCTCTCGTGGAGGGCCTCAACATGCTGGCCCGCCGCGCCAGGGCGCGCCGGTCCGGGCGCGCGCCCGCCCGCGTGGGCGAGGCGGCGCAGCGGAGCTGAGTTGCCGGCGCCGGCCCGGGGCTCAGCGTCCCGTCGGCCAGGCCGCGAGCGCGCGTCGCGCGATCCCTTCGAGCTCCGCCCGGCTCGCCCCCGAGGCCGCCTGGACGGCCA
>JAFAPJ010000516.1 GCA_019247255.1 Methylobacteriaceae bacterium
TCAAGCCCGTACATCCGGCCCTGTTGGTCGAGCCGCTCGAGCATGCCCCGGTCCCCCTCATGCGGCCCGATCACGGGAACGCCGAGGCGCTCCTTCAGCTCGGCCGCGCCGCCCGCATGGTCGATATGGCCATGGGTGAGGAGGATCGTCTCGACCGTGAACCCGGCGGCCTGGACGGCGGCGGCGATCCGATCGATGTCGCCGCCAGGATCGATCACCGCGCCCCGCTTCGTCGCGTCCGACCAGACGAGCGAGCAATTCTGCTCGAAGGGCGTGACCGGGACGACCTGGATGTGGAAGTCGGGCATGGGGTCCTCGTGAGCCTCCGGGCTCCATAGCGGGGCCGAGGCGCGCTGTCCTTCGCCCCGTCACGCCCGCCCGATCCCACCGTCCGGTCAGCGCCGCTTCGGTGGCGCCTTGCCGGCCTGCGGCTCCTCGGGCGGCGCCGCGAGCTGGGCCTTCACGGCGAGCGAGGCGAGCGGGCTCGCGACCTCGACGAGCTCGGCCTTGGTGAGCCCCGCCTTCGGGTCGTAGGTGCCGGTCAGCATGACGGCGCGGCCGTTTTGCGCGGCGAGGTCGAGCTTCGCCCCGTCCGGCCCGGCGACGTCGACCGGCTTCGCGTCGATGCCCTCGGACTTCTGGGCGTTCGTGTAGAGAACCGCGACCTGCCCGTTCACCACGATGCCGAGATAGCAGATCTCCTCCGCGGTCCGGCACGGGAAGATGGGCGGCGGGGCGGGCGGTTGCGGGGCCGCCTGCGGGCCTGGCGGCCGCGCGGGGCCGCGCGGGCCGGGCGCCTGCGCGAGGGTCGCGCCGGCGGCGAGAGTCAGGGTCAGGGCGGCAGTCAGGGCAACCTTCATCGGGGGCTCCTTGCGTTCGTCGCGCCCGCGACATCGGCTGCGAAAACGGCCGCACCGGGGCAGGCCGATGGTGTCGGGACGCGCCCTCCGCTATCTCGCCCCCATGGCTCAGTCGCTTCCCGCAATCGGCCCGGGCGACCAGGTCTTCCTGGTCGACGGGTCCTCCTTCGTGTTCCGCGCCTACTTCCAGTCCATGAACCAGGACCGGAAGTACAACACGCGCGCCGACGGGCTGCCGACGGGCGCGGTGCGCCTGTTCTCGACGAAGCTGATGCAGTTCATTCGCGACGGCGCGACGGGGCTGAAGCCGACCCATCTCGCGATCGTCTTCGACAAGACCGAGGACTCGTTCCGCAAGGAGATCTACGCCGAGTACAAGGCGCATCGGCCCGAGCCGCCCTCCGACCTCGTCCCGCAGTTTCGGCTGATGCGGGACGCGGTGCGGGCCTTCGGGCTCATCCCGATCGAGCAGGACCGCTACGAGGCGGACGACATCATCGCCACCTATGCCTGCCAGGCAGCCGCTGCCGGCGCCGAGGTGCTGATCGTCTCTTCCGACAAGGACCTGATGCAGGTCGTGCGGCCGGGCGTCACCTTCTATGATTTCGAGAGCGGCATCCCGGGCAAGCCCGGCTACCGGCCCGAACGACGGCTCGACCGCGACGGCGTGATCGACAAGTTCGGCGTGCCGCCGGAGCGCGTGCCGGACGTTCAGGCGCTCATCGGCGATCCGACGGACAACGTGCCGGGCGTGCCAGGCATCGGCATCAAGACGGCGGCGCAGCTCATCGGCGAGTACGGCAGCCTTGAGGCCCTGCTCGACGGCGCGGAAGGCATCAAGCAGCCGAAGCGGCGGGAGGCGCTCGTCGCCGGGCGCGAGCAGGCGCTCGTGTCGAAGCGGCTCGTCACGCTCGATTGCGACACGCCCGTCACCGTGCCGCTCGCGGAGACGCGGCTCGAGCCGCTCGACGCCCGACGCCTCCTCGCCTTCACGAAGGCGCTTCACTTCACGACGCTGACCAAGCGCACGGCCGAGCTCTACGGGGTCGATCCTGGCCAGGTCGATCCCGACCCCATCCTGTCGCGCCGCTGGGACCCTGTCGGCAATCGCTGGTTCGACGACGAGGCGGGCGAGGCAGCTCCGGCCGACGGTGGGAGCGAGGACACGGCGCCGGCGCCGGGCCCGGCGGCCCGGCCGACGCCGTCAGGCCGGTCCCGCGATCCGGGCGCCGGCTTGGCTCCGGCCGGGCTCGTGGCGTCGCGGCGCAAGGAGGCCGGCGCCGCGAAGATCGACCGCGCAGCCTACCGGGCGATCACCACGCTCGAGGAGCTCGACCGCTGGCTCGCGGCCGCGAGCGACCACGGCCTA
>JAFAPJ010000629.1 GCA_019247255.1 Methylobacteriaceae bacterium
CGCCGACCGGATCGACCTCGCCTTCCTGGATCGCGCGCAGCAGCTTGACCTGCGCGGCGGGCGGCAGCTCGCCGATCTCGTCGAGGAACAGCGTCCCGCCATTCGCCTCGACGAACTTGCCCGCATGTTTCTCGGTGGCGCCCGTGAAGGCTCCCTTCTCGTGGCCGAAGAGGGTCGATTCGACGAGGTTCTCGGGGATTGCCCCGCAATTCACCGTCACGAAGGGCTTGCCGCGCCGCTCGCCCGAGCCCTGGATCGCGCGGGCCAGGACCTCCTTGCCGACGCCCGATTCGCCCTCGATCAGCACGGGGATCGACGATTTCGCGGCGCGCTCCGCGAGCCGGATCACCCGGGCCATGTCGGCCGAGCGGGTCGCAAGGTCCCGGAAGGTGAGCGTGCCGTCGACTCGGCGGCGCATGCGGCGCACCTCGCCTTCGAGCGAGTTCAGCCGCAGCGCGTTCTTGATGGAGACCTGGAGGCGCTCGGCGCCGACGGGTTTCACGACGAAATCGACCGCGCCCGCGCGCATCGCGTTGACCACGGCCTCGATCGAGCCATGCGCCGTCTGCGCGATCACGGGGATCTCGATGCGCGCCTCGCGCATCCGGTTGAGCACGCCGTAGCCGTCGATCCCCGGCATCACGAGGTCGAGCACCACGAGGTCGACCGGCTCCGGGCCCGTCTCGAGCACGGCGAGCGCGGCTTCGCCCGAATCGGCCAGCACCGTGCCGTAGCCGAAGCGCCGGATGGTCGCCTCGAGGAGCCGCCGCTGGACGGGATCGTCATCGGCGATGAGCACGGTTTGCGGCATGAAGGGGCGCGAGGCCTCGGCGAGCTTGGTCCGGATCGTCCCCGACAAGCGTAAAGCCGCACTTAACCGAACCGGCGAGGAACCTGCGCCCGCTCGTCGTCTTGGCACGGCACCTGCCACGCCGCTATGGACGGCCGGCACACGAGGATCATCCCCGCGATGCGTCATCCCGTCCTGAAGCGCCGCTACCGCAGCGCCGCGCGCGTCCAGGCTGCGCCGGAGCAGATCGAGCTCGGCCACCTTCCCGAATGGGACTTGTCCGACCTGTATCCGGCGCTCGACGGCCCAGAGGTCAAGCGCGATCTCGAGCGCGCCCAGAGCGAGTGCCGGAGCTTCGCCGAGGCCTATCGGGGGCAGCTCGACGAGCTCGCCCGCGCGGACGATGACGGGCTGTACCAGGCGATCGCGCTCTACGAGGCGATCGAGGACCGGCTCGGCCGGCTCATGTCCTATGCCGGCCTCGTTTATTCGGGCGACACGACGGACCCGGTCCGCGCCAAGTTCTACGGCGACATGCAGGATCGGCTGACGGCCGCCTCGAGCGAGCTTCTCTTCTTCACGCTCGAGCTCAACCGCGTGGACGATGCCGTTCTCGACGCGGCGCTCGCCCGGGAGCCGCTGAGCCGTTACCGGCCGTGGATCGAGGATCTGCGCCGGGACAAGCCCTACCAGCTCGAAGACCGGGTCGAGCAGCTTTTCCACGAGAAGTCGGTCACGGGCCGCGCCGCCTGGAACCGCCTCTTCGACGAGACGCTCGCGGCGCTCCGGTTCCGGGTCGGCGGCCAGGACCTCGCGATCGAGCCGACGCTGAACAAGCTCCAGGACACGGAGGGCGAGGTGCGCCGCGAGGCCGCGATGGCGCTCGCCGAGACGTTCCGGGCGAACCTGCGCACCTTCACGCTCATCACGAACACGCTCGCCAAGGACAAGGAGATCTCCGACCGCTGGCGGGGCTTCGAGGACGTGGCCGATTCACGCCACCTCGCGAACCGGGTCGAGCGCGAGGTCGTCGAGGCTCTGGTCGCCGCGGTCGCGGCCGCCTATCCGCGGCTGTCGCACCGCTATTATGCGCTCAAGGCCCGCTGGTTCGGGCGCGACGCGCTCGACTTCTGGGACCGCAACGCCCCGCTGCCGGAGGTCGAGCAGCGCACCATCGGCTGGAACGAGGCGCGCGACACCGTTCTCGGCGCCTACGCGGATTTCGATCCGAAGATGGCGGAGATCGCCCGTCAGTTCTTCGACCGGCGCTGGATCGACGCTCCGGTCCGTCCCGGCAAGGCGCCCGGCGCTTTCGCGCATCCGACGGTCCCGTCCGCCCATCCCTACGTGCTCCTGAACTATCAGGGGAAGCCGCGGGACGTGATGACGCTCGCGCACGAGCTCGGCCATGGCGTGCATCAGGTCCTGGCCGCGCCGAACGGGGCGCTCATGGCGCCGACGCCGCTGACGCTCGCCGAGACCGCGAGCGTGTTCGGCGAGATGCTGACCTTCCGGCGCCTCCTCGCCGCGACGAGCGAGCCGCGCCAGCGGCGCG
>JAFAPJ010000643.1 GCA_019247255.1 Methylobacteriaceae bacterium
TTGTTGCCGAGCCGCTCGGCGATCGGGATGATGATCTGCGCGGTTGCAGGCCCCCGTTCGGAGGCCTTGGCCACGAGATCCTCGTAGCGCTGGATGCGGGCTTTGGACTTCGCCTGTCGGGCCTTGGGCGAGGCCGCGACCCATTCCCGCTCACGCTCGATGGTGCGCTGGCGCGCCTCGTCCTCGCTGCGCTCTTGCGCGAGCCGCTTCTGCTTTTGGATGAGCCAGGAGGAGTAGTTGCCCTGGTAGGGGATGCCCCGGCCCCGGTCGAGCTCGAGGATCCAACCCGTCACGTTGTCGAGAAAGTAGCGGTCGTGGGTCACGATGAGGATCGCGCCCGGATAGGCGCGCAGATGGGCCTCGAGCCAGGCCACCGTCTCCGCATCGAGATGGTTCGTCGGCTCGTCGAGGAGCAGCAGTTCGGGCTGCGACAGAAGAAGCTGGCAGAGCGCCACGCGGCGGCGCTCCCCGCCCGAGAGCTGGTCCACCGCCCAGTCGCCCGGGGGACAGTTCAGCGCCTCCATGGCCTGATCGACGCGGGAATCGAGGTCCCACAAGCCCTTCGCCTCGATCTCGTCCTGGAGCCGCGTCATCTCGTCGGCCGTCTCATCGGAATAGTTCATGGCAAGCTCGTTGTAGCGGTCGAGGACCGCCTGGCTCGCCGCCACTCCCTCCAGCACATTCTGACGTACGTTCTTCGACGGATCGAGCTGGGGCTCCTGCGCGAGATATCCGACCCGAGCGCCTTCCGCGACGAACCCCTCGCCCTGGAAATCCGTGTCGATGCCGGCCATGATCCGCAGCAACGTCGATTTACCGGCGCCGTTAACGCCGAGCACTCCGATCTTCGCGTCCGGATAGAATGAGAGATGGACGTTATCGAGGACCTTCTTGCCGTTCGGATACGTCTTTGTGAGACCTTGCATATGATAGATAAATTCGCGGGCCATCGGTCCGTTTTCCTGTGAGCGCGTCGGTATTCGGAGGTTGTCTCAGCCGATATCAGGGCATCGGGTCGGCAGCAAGACGCCGCACTATCCCCAGATGGTGCGGGTGGTGCAGCTAGGCAAATCTCGCCGCCCGTTTACCATCTGTTTACCTCGCGACCAATTAATGACGGCGACGAGGCTGGGGGATCGGCGGGATGGAACAGGCAAGGCGTATCCGTTTGGAGGACGAGTTCGAACCTCAACCCGAGCGCATGCGCGTGCGGGATACGGAGCAGGCCGCCGACAGCGTCGAGAAGGTGCTGCGTTTCAGCGTGCCGGGTCGAAGCGAGGACGTGACGGCGCGGGCCGCCCCGGTGACCGCGCGGGACTTCACGGCGGCCATCGAGCTTGTCCAGGACGCCGCGGAGGCGATCCGCACGGCCGAGGCCCGGGCTCGGGATGCGGAGGCCCGGACGCAGGCGCTGGCGCAGCGCGCGACGGAGGAACTGAAGGCATCGGAGCTTCGCCTGCAGGCGGCCGAGGCGCGGGCCCGTGCGGCCGAGGCGCGGGCGCAGGAAGCCGAGCAGCGTGCCAAGGACGCGGAGAGCTGGCTCCGGCAGATCTTCGCGACCATCTCCGAGGAGCTACCCGTCCGCGGCTCCGCGGCCAGCTAAACCCACCCCTCTCGATCGAGCAAGGCCGGCCCATCAGGCCGGCCTTCTCATTTACCCGAGACGATCGCCTTCGTGGTCTCGTCGTTGCGGACGTCGACGACGTCGTACATCGCCCCGCCGCGCGTGAGGAAGGAGTTCGGTTCCGTCCAGAAGACCCGCGTCGCCAGGATGTAGCGACCGGGCGCCACGTTCGCGAAGACGAAGTGGCCCTGCATGTCGACCTTGCTCTCGCGCCGATGCCGGAAATAGTCCTCCGGCGGCGGCTCGACCTCGTTGCCGAAATACGCTCGATACTCGCTATCGAACATCTTGCGGAAGCGCTCGACAGCATAGGGGGTGGCCGGGATCAGGAACACCCGCTCGCCGGCCGCCGTGACCAGGCGCCCGTAATCGCGACGCAGGAAAGCCTGCCCTTCAATCCGACCCGTGCCGGGCTTCGCGGCGTATTCCGCCGCCTTCGCGTCGAAGGCGGTCTCGATCTTCTGCGCGGGGCCGACCGGGCCGCAGCCGGCGAGCAGGAGCAGGAGACCCGAAATCCGCAGACGGCCCATACGCTGCCACCCAATACGCCCAAAGGCTGCATTGTCCTGCAGCTTCTCGTGGCGTCAAGCGGCCGGCACGCTGGTGAGCCGCGCGATGTCCTCCGTGACCTCGTCGACGGACTTCATGCCGTCCGTCACCTTGAGGAGGCCTCGGGCGCGATAGTAGTCCGACAGGGGCGCGGTCTGCTGACGATAGGCGACGAGCCGCGTCTTGAACGAATCCGGGTTGTCGTCCTTGCGGACGGGCTGACCCGCGGCCAGCGTGTCCGCGACCCGTTTGGCGATGCGCTCGAGGAGGGCCGCCTCGTCCACCTTCAGCTCGATGACCGTGTCGAGCGCGAGCCCCTTGCCGGCCAGCATCGCGTCGAGCGCCTCCGCCTGCTTCACCGTGCGCGGGAAGCCGTCGAGGATGAAGCCGTGCCTCGCGTCAGGCTCCTCGATCCGGTCCGACACGATGCCGACCACGATCTCGTCCGAGACGAGCTCGCCGCGCTCCATGACGTCCTTCGCCCTGAGACCGATCGGCGTGCCAGCCGCCACCGCGGCGCGCAGCATGTCTCCCGTGGAGAGCTGAGGAATTCCGAACCGCTCGACGATCCGCGCGGATTGCGTGCCCTTGCCCGCCCCCGGCGGGCCCAGGAGGATCATCCTCATCCTTGTTCGCCCCTCCCTCCCGCCAGTGCCGGCGGGCCCGTTCCTGCCCCGTTGACGGGGGCGCGCCGGCTCAGCGCCGGCGTGCGCCCCTCAGCTTGGCCTTCTTCACGAGGCCTTCATACTGGTGGGCGAGCAGGTGCCCATGGACCTGCGCGACCGTGTCCATGGTGACAGAGACGACGATGAGAAGCGAGGTCCCTCCGAGATAGAACGGCAAGGCTGCGTAAGAGATCAGAAGCTCGGGCAGGAGGCAGATCACCGTGAGGTAGGCGGCGCCGATCACGGTGATGCGGGTCAGCACGTAATCGATCTGCTCGGCCGTGCGCTCGCCTGGGCGGATGCCCGGGATGAAGCCGCCGTGCTTCTTCAGGTTCTCCGCCGTCTCCTGCGGGTTAAAAACGATCGCCGTGTAGAAGAACGCGAAGAAGACGATCAGCGCGGCATACAGGATCATGTAGGCGGGCCGCCCGTGACCCAGGAAAGCCGCGAGCGTCGAGACGAAGCCCGTCCCGCCCTGGGTGGCCGAGAAGCTCGCGAAGGTCGCCGGCAGGAGAAGGAGCGAGGACGCGAAGATCGGCGGGATCACGCCGGAAGTGTTGAGCTTGAGCGGCAGGAACGAGGTCTGACCCTCGTACATGCGGTTGCCGACCTGGCGCTTCGGGTAATTGATGAGGAGCCGCCGCTGGGCGCGTTCCATGAACACGATGAACGCGACCACGACCGCCGCCATGACGATCACGCCGAGGATCACGGCCGTCGAGATCGCGCCCTGCCGCCCGAGCTCGAGCGTGCCGGCGGCCGCCGTCGGCAGGTGAGCCACGATCCCGGCGAAGATGATGAGCGAGGAGCCGTTCCCGATGCCGCGGCTCGTGATCTGCTCGCCGAGCCACATGAGGAAGAGCGTGCCGCCCACCATGGCCACGATCGCGTAGAGCAGATACCACGTCGAGGTGTCGTAGAAGACGCCGGAACGCTCCATCGAGATCGCCATGAAAGTGGCCTGAACCGCCGCCAGCACGATGGTCAGCCAGCGGGTGTACTGACTGATCTTCTTGCGGCCTTCCTCGCCGCCTTTCTTGGCCAACTCTTCGAGCTGCGGCATGACCACGGTCATCAACTGCATGATGATCGACGCGTTGATGTACGGCGTGATCCCCATTGCGATGATCGAGAGTTTCTGCAACGCACCGCCCGACAGAAAGCCGAGCAAATTGTAGAACGCGCCGCTTTGCAGCACGCGTTGCCACGCTTCTTGGTTCACATTGGGCAGCTGCACGTGGATCATGAACACGAACCACGCGAAGGCAAAGAAAACGAAGAGAATGCGCTGGCGGA
>JAFAPJ010000666.1 GCA_019247255.1 Methylobacteriaceae bacterium
GCATATAGGTCCCGCAACCGCAAGGAGGCTGACATGACCGCGATGACCTACGATCCCGCCCTCGACCGCACCCCTGCCGCAGGGGACAGCACGTCAGCGGGCGCCACGTTCGGCGGCGTCTCGACACTTCTGCGCTTGGAGGGCGCAGTCGCGCTGATGACAGCGGTGGTCGCCTACCGAGCGACGGGCGCGAGCTGGTGGACCTTTGGGCTCCTCTTCCTGCTGCCTGACCTCTCGATGCTGGGCTACCTCGCCAACAAGAAGCTCGGCGCCGCGCTCTACAACGCCGGCCATACCTACCTCGCCCCGGCTGCGCTGGGCGCGCTCGGCTGGAGCCAGCATATGCCCGTCCTGCTCGGGCCCGCGCTGATCTGGGCCGCGCACATCGGGTTCGACCGGCTGATGGGCTATGGCCTGAAGTACGGGACCGCGTTCGGCGCCACGCACCTCGGCTGGACGGGCAAGCGCAAGGACGCCGTCAGTGGCCGGTGAGCGCCGCACGGTCATCGTCACCGGCGCGACCTCGGGCCTCGGCCTGCGCTGCGCCGGGACGATCGCCGCCAACGGCCCGGAGTGGACGGCGCTGCTTGCCGGGCGCGACCGCACCCGGCTGGCGGCGGCCGCACAGCAGATCAAGGCCCGGACCGGCCACCGCTGCCCAACCCTGGAGGTCGACCTGGCCTCACTGGCGTCGATCCGCGCCGCTGCGGACGACTGCCGACGTCGGCTGCAGGCGGGCGAGCTCCCGCCGCTTCATGCGCTCATCGACAACGCCGGCCTGCAGGTGCACGGGCCGATGCGCCGGACCGAGGACGGGTTCGAGCTGACCTTCGGGGTCAACCACCTCGGCACCTTCCTCTTCACGGAACTGGTCCGGCCGATGCTGGAGGCGCCGGCGCGGGTGGTGGTCGTCGCCAGCGGAACGCACGACCCCAAGGACGACGGACGCATCGCGCCGCCGCTCGAGGTCGAGGCCCGAGCGCTCGCGCTCCCGTCGGAGGACGACGCGCGCCGCATCTCGGGGATGAAGCGCTACACGACGTCTAAGCTCGCCAACATCCTGTTTGCCTACGAGCTGGCGCGGCGCGCGCCCCAGATCTCGGTGGCCGCCTTCGATCCCGGGCCAACGCCGGACACCGGGTTGGTGCGCAATGCGCCAGCGATCATCCGAAAGATGCTGGCTTCGAGGGCGCTACGCCGGCTGTTCAGGCTCGTCCGCGTCAGCCTAAACACGGTCGAGGGGTCGGGCGACGCCATGGCCAGCCTCGTGCTCGACGAGAACCGCTGGGCGGCGAGCGGCCGGTACTACCAGGCGAAGAACGGCCGCACGACAGAGCGTCGCTCGTCCGAAGTCTCCTACGACGCCGCGCTCGCGGCGAGGCTCTGGCAGGACAGCGAGTTGCTGCTGAGCGAGACGTCGATCTCACGGCCGCCTGCATGAGCTTGCAACGCTCCGTCCCTGCAGGCCGAAGGTCGCTCGCCCCTTCGCTGGCGACCCTTCCCGTGCATCTGCCCGCGATGGAGCAGGCGCTGCACGTCCTGGACCTGGGCAGCTTTCGCAAGGCGGCCGAGCTCTTGGGCGTGCAGCCATCTGTGGTGAGCCGGTCGGTCCGCGGTCTCGAGGAGGCGATCGGCGTCGGCTTGTTCCAGCGGCAGACGCGGGGTGCGCAGCCGACGCGTGCGGGCGAGCGGCTGCTTCCCCGCATTCGTCGGGTCGTCGAAGAGGTACGGCTCGTTGTCCGCGCGGGACAGCTGGCGAGCGAAGGCCAGGAAGGCGAGCTTTCGCTGGGCGTCACGGTCTCGGTCGCGGGCGGCGGAGCCCGCGCACTCCTCAAAAGCTTCCTGCGCGCTCATCCCGGCGTCGACCTCCGCATCGCGGAAGGGCAAACTCGCGATCACATCGGACGCGTTCAGGCGCTCACGATGGACGCCGCTGTCGTCGTCGGGGAACCCTCTGCGCCCGGTTGTCGCGTGGAAGGGCTATGGACCGAGCCGATCATCGTCGCCTTGCCCGAGGAGCATCCGCTCGCCGACCACGCTCAAGCCATTGCCTGGCCCACACTGGCTGCCGAGCATTTTCTCGTCAGTCGGGTCGACCTGGGACCGGAGATCCAGGACTACATCGTCCATCATCTGGCGCGACTGGGCCACCATCCCCTGATCGACCCCCGTCCCATCGGTCGCGACGTGCTGCTGACCTTGATCAGCCTCAACCAGGGTGTGAGCCTGCTGTCCGGCGCCGATGCGGAGATACGCTTTCCAGGAATCGTGTTCCGAACACTGGCTGACGACCCCTTGCCGTTCAGTGTTATCTGGTCGGAACGGAACGACAACCCGATGCTGCGCCGGTTCATGACCCTGGCGCGCCGTTGGTCGAAGGAACGGGCGGCGGCGCTGAACGGCGACGCTTCGCGAACTCCCGATCGGTCGCCATGAAGCGAGCTAGCATCGGTGCGACCAGCCGCGCCGGCTGAATGACCTGTCCGCCGGGCGTTTCTCGCGCGAGCGCGGCCGCGTAGTCGGATAAGTCGCGGAACACGCCGGCGGGCAGTTCGACGTTCACCTTCACCGGCTTGTCCTGCTCGATCGGGCCTAGCTTGAGCTTCGCCATGGTCTGCTCCGTCAGCCCGCGTAGGGCTCCAGCACCAGGTCGCGGGTGACGATCACCCGCACGGGGAACCCCGGCCTGACCGTGATGGTCGGCTGGATGTTGAGCGAACGCCCGACCACCTGGCGGCCGGTCTGGCTGATCGAGTCGGACGAACCGCGCCGGATCGCCTGGAGCAGGCTGTTCTCGTCGCTCGACGTGCCCGCCTCCGAGCCGACCGACAGGATGGTTGAGAGCAGGGCCGCCTTGAACAGCTGCCCCCAGTGGTTGTCGACCTCGTCCTCCAGGCCCGCATAGCCGGAGGGGTCAGCGCCGGGCTGGCGCTCCAGCACGATTGACTTCCCGTTTGGGAATACGATGCGGTTCCAGACGAGCAGCGCCCGCGATTGCCCGAACGCCACCTGCGCGTCGTACTGGCCGATCAAGCGCGCGCCCTGCGGAATCAGGAGGATCCGGCCCGTCGGACTATCGTAGACTGCCTCGGTCACCTGGGCGGTGATCTGGCCGGGAAGGTCGGAGCGAAGCCCGGTGAGCATGGCGGCCGGGATCACCGAACCTGCCTGCACGACGTTGCGGCTCGCCGGCCGCTGGACGCGGTCGAGACTGGTGGTGCGCCGGTCGACCGGCCCGTTAAGGAAAGCGAGTTTGCGATCGGCCTCGCTCGGTTGTGACGTTTGTCCGGCGTTCGGGCCGAGCGCGTTCGGATCGAGACCGGGACGAGGTGTGGCCTGACCCGCGCCGGCGGGCGTGCTGACCGGCTGAATCCCAGCCCGCGCTTCGCTGGCGAACAGGCGACTGGTGCGCGCCGCCTCGAGCTCTTGGGCGAGCCGCGCGCGCTCCTGCGCCAAGCGCTGCGCTTCGGGGTCGGGCTGCGCCGGAGGCGTCGGCTGGGGCATGCCGGGCGCGGTCGCGCCGGCGTTGAGCATGGGCCGGCCGAGATCGCCCGGCAGTGGTGGCCCGAGCTGCGGCACCGGTTTGGGCAGACCCGTATAGTCCCGCGGCAGTGTGTTGAGCCCGTCGGGCGTGCCGCGGTTCTCGGTCGAGAGCAGTTCCTCGCCGGCGCGCTTGCCGTGCGGCCAGAGCGCAAACATGAGAGCCGCCGCGATCGCCACGGCGGCGACGCCGCCCATCGTCGCCAGCACGCGCCGCGACAGGCGCGTGACCCGTGAGCGCTCGGGCCGCAGCCGAAGCTCGCGCGCGACGTCCCGGTCCGAGCGCGCTCGCTCGGCTTGCGCATCCGCCTCATCCCGTTCCGGCCGGACCGCGTCCAGCCGGCCCGGCTCGGCCGGAGCGCCGTCCTCCTCCCGGTCCTCGCCAAATCCGGTGCTCATGACGCCGGTCCCGCGCCGACGGCCGCAGCCGTCTTCGTCCGCTCGGAGCCGTGAGACAGCCGAAGCCAGGAGAAGGGGCCTGAGCGCTCGGCGCCGTCGGTGCGTACAATCC
>JAFAPJ010000675.1 GCA_019247255.1 Methylobacteriaceae bacterium
CGGATCGTCGATTCGATCGCCCCGCGATGACGCGGGAGCGCCGGCTTAGCGCGCCCTTGTCGGCGGCGACCTGGTTCGTCGCGACCCTCGCCCGTGCCGCCAGGCACGCGCTTCGAGTCGCTCCTGCCATCTCATCCGCCGGCCACGCAGCAGAACCGGTCCCATCTGACCGGATAGCGTTCTAGCGTAAGGACAACCGACCGCGCGGACCGAGAGACATGCGCTTTACGGCCTCGAACGGCGTTTGGATTGACGTGCTTGAGGAGCACGGGGCGACCGTTCTGGTGGAAATCGGGACGCCGGCCGGGACCCTTACCCTCCTCGCGGAAGTTGATTTCACGGAAACGGAACTCCGTGTCAGTAATGCCCACGTCGAAGGTTTAAAGCCCGGCAGCCTCATGCGTTCGGGCCTACACGCCATCGGCACAGCCGTGCTGGAGTTGGCCGATGCTGACGAACTCTATGTTCAGGGGGACAGGCGCACGACCGGCGCAAGACCCGGCCGATGGCCCGCGCCGTTCCGGTACCCCAGTCGAGGTCGAGCTGCGCGCCCGACGCTTAGATAAGCCCGTGACCCTGGCCAAGGCGCTGAAGGCTTACGGGCTGAGCCTCACGGAGGCTCACCGCGCCGTCACGACGCTGACCAACGAGGGTCGCATCCGCCTCACCCTCTACCTGACGCCGGATAGCGGGCCCGCCGAGCGGCTAGCGGCGTTTGGAGTCGAAATCGACGCTTAATTGTCCGATGGGCAACGGACGGCCGACGTTCGGGAATTGTCAAAATCGACTTGGCGCGACGATCGGGGGCCGGCGAGATTAGTCAGAGACTCATGTCAGGATCGCGGGTCTTTCTCTCCTCAACCCTTCGCGGTCGAGCTGCTCTCGGCCTCGCTCGAATCGTTGGCCTTCGGCGCCCCGCGGGCGACGCCGACGAGGGCCGGCCGCAGCACGCGGTCGCCGATCGCGTACCCGGCCTGCACGACCTGCGTCACGGTCCCGGCCGGGACGGTCGGATCCGGCACCTCGAACATCGCCTGGTGCATGTTCGGATCGAACCGGGCGCCCTCTGGCTCGAGCTTGCGCACGCCGTGCCGCTCCAACGTCTTCAGGAGGTCGCGCTCCGTCAGCTCGATCCCCTCCAGCAGCGACGTCAGCGCGGGATGCGCGCCGCGCGCCTCCGCGGGCACGTTCTCGAGCGCGCGGCGGATATTGTCCGCGACCGTCAGCATGTCGCGCGCGAAGTTCGTGACCCCGTAGGTGCGTGCGTCGGAGATCTCGCGCTCCGTCCGTCGGCGGAGGTTCTCCATGTCCGCGAGCGTGCGCAGGAGCTTGTCCTTGAAATCAGCCTTCTCGGCCTCGAGCCGGGCCACGGGGTCGAGGGCGGCGTCCACGTCGTCCGGCGCGGCGGCGCTGCCGTCGGCCACGCCGTCGCTCTGCGAGCTTAGGTCGTTCTGCATCGTCCGATGATCCTGGAATGGCTGCCTGATATCGAGTTTCCGGAAGCGAGATCAAGGCATTCCGGCCCCGCGCCTCACGCCGGGGCGGCCAGGACCGCGAGGACGGCCCGCCGGATCGCCGCCTGACGCGAGGCGTGGCTCACCTTCGTGCCCGTGAGGTCGGTCACGTAGAACACGTCCGCGGCCTTCTCGCCGAAGGTCGCGACATGGGCGGAGGCGATGTTGAGGTTGAGCTGGCCCAAGGCCGTCGTGAGCTCATAGAGGAGGCCCGGCCGGTCGAGCCCCGTCACCTCGATCACGGTGTGGCGGGAGGAGAGCGTGTTGTCGATCACGACCTCCGGATTGACCTGGAAGGCCTTCGGGACCGGGCGGCTCGGCCGGCGGCCCGCCACGAGGTCCGCGATCCGGACCTCGCCCCGGAGCGCCCGTTCGATGGCGACCGCGACCCGCTCGGCCCGCCGGATCTCATCCTCGTCCCGGTCGAAGGCGCGGGACACGAAGATCGTGTCGAGCGCGACGCCGTCGGCGGAGGTGAAGATCTGCGCGTCCACGATGTTGCCGCCCGCCGCCGCGCAGGCGCCCGTCACGATGGCGAGGAGCCGGGGATGGTCGGGCGAGAAGACGGTCAGCTCGGTCACGCCCCGGAAGCTGTCCGTCTCGACGGCCGTCGCGACCGTGCGGCCCTTCTGGTCGGCCTCGCGCAGGAAGCGGGCATGTTTCACCTGCCGCTCGGGCGCGGTCTTCATCCAGTAAGCCGGATAGAACCGGGCGGCATGGGCCGCGAACATGCCGTCCGACCAATCCGGCAGCGCCTCGCGCAGCCTTGCCTGGACGACCCGCACCCGGTCGGGCCGCAGACGCTCCGAATGGCCGCCGGCCAGCAGGAGCTCGGTTTCGTTGTAGAGGATGCGCAGAAGCTCGCCCTTCCAGCCCGTCCAGACCCCGGGCCCGACCGCCCGGATGTCCGCGATCGTGAGGACGAGGAGAAGCTTAAGACGCTCGATCGTCTGCACGACCCCGGCGAAGGCCTCGATCGTCTTCGGGTCCGACAGGTCGCGCGACTGCGCGGTCATCGACATGAGGAGGTGATGCTCGACGAGCCAGGCGGCCGTGTCCGTTTCGGCCGGATCGAGTCCGAGCCGCGCGCCGAGCTTGCGGGCGATCCGAGCGCCCGCGATCGAGTGATCGTCCGGACGCCCCTTCGCGATGTCGTGGAGGAACAGCGCGAGATAGAGCGCGCGCCGATGCGCGATCGAATGGACGATCCGGTTCGCGAGCGGATGCTCCGATTCGACCCGCTGCCCGTCGATCTCGGCCAGGACCCCGATCGCCCGGATCAGATGCTCGTCCACCGTGTAATGGTGGTACATGTTGAACTGCATCATCGCGACGACCCGGCCGAAATCCGGGATGAGGCGTCCGAGGACGCCCGTCTCGTTCATGCGGCGAAGCACCGTCTCGGGCGCGACGCGCGAGGTCAGGATCTCCAGAAAGAGCCGGTTCGCCTCCGGGTCGCGGCGCAGGGCGGGACCGACGAGCCGGGTCGAGCGGGAGGCGAGCCGGCTCGCTTCCGGATGAACCGGCAGGTTGTGCCGATCCGCGAGCCAGAAGAGCCGGATCAGATTGACAGGGTCACGCGCGAAGACCTCCGGGTCCCGCACCGTGATGCGGTCGTTGTCGATGAGGAAGTCGGGCGAATCGAGGTTGCCGGCCCGGCGCCGGAAAGGCCCCAGGAAGCGGTCGAGGACGGGCGGTTTCTTCGCGTGCGCGGCTTCGAGCGCCGCGCAGATGATCGCCGTCAGGTCGCCCACCTGCTTGGCGATGGAGAAGTAGGTCTTCATGAAGCGCTCGACGGCGGATTGGCCCCGGCGCTCCTTGAAGCCGAGCCGGCCGGCGAGCAGGCGCTGGTTGTCGAAGGAGAGGCGCTCCTCCGGCCGGCCCGTCGCGAAATGGAGGTGACAGCGCACCCGCCAGAGGAACTCCTCACAGCGGATGAAGGTGCGGGCCTCCTCCGCCGTGAAGCGGCCGGCCGCCACGAGCTCCTCCGGCTCGCCGACGCCGTAGACGTATTTCGTCAGCCAGAGGAGCGTGTTGAGGTCGCGCAGGCCGCCCTTGCCGTCCTTCACGTTCGGCTCGACGAGGTAGCGCGACTCGCCCGCGCGCCGCACCCGGGTATCGCGCTCGCGCAGCTTCGCCTCGACGAAGGCCGCCGCGGTGCCCTTGACGACCCGGCGCGCAAACCCCGTCCGCAAGCTCGCGAACAGCTTCTCGTCGCCGAACAGGAAGCGGCTCTCGAGGAGCGCGGTGCGGATCGTCATGTCGCCCCGCGCCTCCGCGATGCAGTCCTCGACGCTGCGGGTCGCATGGCCGACCTTCAGCTTCAGGTCCCAGAGGATGTAGAGCACCTCCTCGATCACGGCCTGCACGCCGGGCGCCGGGCGCTCCGGCAGGAGGAACAGGAGATCGACGTCGGAGCCCGGCGCGAGCGTGCCGCGGCCGTAGCCGCCGGTCGCCACGACCGCGAGCGCGTCCGGCGCGACCCGCTCGCCACGCGCGGCCGCGAAGGCCGTCGCGAGGAGCCCGTCCATGGCGTCGGACAGGGAGCGTGCGCAGGCGAGCCCGTCGCGAACCTTGAGCAGGCGCTTCTCGGCAGCCTCGCGATCCCGAGCGAGGGTCCC
>JAFAPJ010000553.1 GCA_019247255.1 Methylobacteriaceae bacterium
GACCTTCAGATAGCGGTAATAGAGCGGACCCTTGCCGCAGCTGGGACAATGGGCGCGAAGGCCGCGCCAGAGCGATGCGAAATACGGACGGCGGGCGAGCGGCGACATTTCTCGCATATGCGCCCTGCAGCCCGGGACGGAAAGGGCGGCGCGTCGCGGGGACGCAGGGCGCGAAGGCGCCCAGGCGTCAGTGCGAAAGGGCGCGCTGCAGCTCGGCCTTCGACATCTTCGAGCGGCCCGGGATGTTGTTCGCCCGGGCGCGCCGGAGGAGATCGGCCTTCGTCGGCGCCGCGCGGCGCCGGCCCGTATCGCGGTCGCGCGCCGTCTTCTCGGCCACGTCCTTCGGCTGCGCCGAGAACTGCTTGCCGCGGCGCGTGTCGGCCCGCTTCTTGGCCGTGGTGCGCTTGTATTCGGCGTCGCTCAGATGCTCGCGCGCCTTCTTGGGCAGGTAGCGCTCGCCGGTCTCCAGGCTCTTCTTGCCGGACTTCGTGCCCCATTCCTCCTCCTGCCAGTGCTGGAGGTGGTTGTCCGCGGCCTTCGGGCCTAGGTAGCCGCCGCCCTCGTGCTTATATTCCTGGGTCGCGAGCTGCGCCTTACGGGCCGACCATTGGCCCGGCCGTCCGCCCTTGTCGGATTTCGTGACCTCGGTCTTCACCTTCTCCCAGAGCTTGGGATCCGTCTTCTTCGCCACAGCCGACATGACCGGCCTCCGCTGGGAGTTCGGGCCGGCAACGAGGAGAGTGGAGGCGCCGTTCCGCCGCGGCGCGGCCACCCTGATTGACAGAGCCGTCGACCGTCCGCATATGCCGCGGCATGACGACGCCCCGCCTCGCCCGAGCGAATCGCCGACGCCGCCCGTTCTCGGGCAGGGCGCGCTGACGCACGGCCGCAGGCCGTCGCCGCAAGCCGCGCTCTGCGCGGCTTTTTTTGTGCCCGACGCCGGGCGGGTTGACGAGCCAGGAGACCGAGGATGACCATCGCCGCCAAGGTCGAGCATAGCTCCGCGAGGGCTGGCCAGCGCAGCGCGACCGTCTTCATCGACGGGGAAGCCGGGACGACCGGGCTCGGCATCCGCGAGCGTCTCGCGGGGCGCCCCGACCTCGTGCTCCGCTCTATCGCGCCCGAGCAGCGCAAGGACCCGAAGGCCCGCCAGGCGCTGATGGCCGAGGTCGACCTCGTGATCCTCTGCCTGCCGGACGCGGCCGCGAAGGAAGCGGTGGCGCTCGCCGGCGAGCTCGGGGACGAGGCGCCCCGCATCCTCGACGCGAGCACGGCGCACCGGGTCGCGCCCGGCTGGGTGTTCGGCTTCGCCGAGCTCGCGCCCGGCCAGGAGGAGGCCATCGCGGGGGCGCGCCACGTGGCCAATCCGGGCTGCTACTCGACGGGCGCGATCGCGCTCATCCGCCCGCTCGTCGATGCGGGCCTCCTGCCGCCCGATCTCCCGCTCACGCTCAACGCTGTCTCGGGCTATTCGGGCGGCGGCCGCACCATGATCGAGGAGTTCGAGGGCGGGCGCGGCCCGGCCTTCGAGCTCTACGGGCTCGGCTTCGCGCACAAGCATATCCCCGAGATCGTCCATTACGGCGGGCTCACGGCCCGACCGATCTTCATTCCTTCCGTCGGGCATTTCCGGCAGGGCATGCTCGTCAGCCTGCCCCTCCATCTCGGGCAACTCCCGGGGCGCCCGAAGGTCGCCGATCTCGCCGAGGCGGTCCGGCGCCATTACGACGGCTCGGCCCTCGTCGGGCTCGCGCCCTCCGACCCCGCCGACCGGCTCGAGCCCGAGGCGCTGAACGGGACGGACCGGATGGAGCTGCGCGTCTACGGCAGCGACCGGGACGGCCACGCGCTTCTCGTCGCCCGGCTCGACAACCTCGGCAAAGGGGCGTCCGGCGCCGCCGTCCAGAATCTGGGGCTGATGCTCGGGCTGCCGACGGGCGGCTGATCCGCACCTCTCGCGCCCGGCCCGAGCCCGGCGCGAGCCTCTTTGAGAGTTGACAGTCCTAGGATAATTTGCTTATATCCCGCTCGGGTCAGGGCATCCTGCAACAGCCGCCGGGCGGAGAACATACCATGAACAAAGGCCGAAGCGTCGCGGCTGTGGACAAGACGGGGTCGGGCCCCCGCTCGCGCCTCGGCACCGAGCTGTCGCGTCAGGCTCTACGCCTTCTGGCGGCGCTGGCCGAGCCTGGCGCGGCCGCCACCCTCGACCCGACGGCCGAGGACGAGGTCTTCGTGGCGGGTTCAGCGGGGTCCGCGATCACCTTGGGGCGGGGCCGCCATCGGGGCCAGGCCCTCCGCGAGCTCGCGGCGGCGGACCTTGCCGAGCCGGACGGCGCGGGCCGCCATCGCATCAGCCGGGCGGGCGCCGCGCATCTCGCGCGCCGGAGCGCCGCGGCCCGGTCCGAGCCTGGGCCGTTCCGGGCGCAGCACCTCGTGCTCGTGCAAGCCTCTCCATCGCCCGCCGAGCGCAGCGGGCCGACCCTCGTCAATGCCGGCGAGAGCCCGCTCGCCTGGCTCGGCCGGCGCCGCGACCGCGACGGCAGCCCCTTTCTCGACCCCGCCGAGGTCGAGGCCGGCGAGCGGCTGCGGCGCGACCTGACGCAGGGCGCGATCCTGCCCTCGGTCACGGCGCGCTGGGACGGGGCGGTCGCGACCGGCGCGGCCGGCCCGCGCGATCCCGCCGCCGCAACGGACGCCGCGATCGCGGCCCGCCAACGCGTGCGCCGCGCGCTCGCGGCGGTCGGGCCCGACCTCGCCGACCTTCTCATCGACCTCTGCGGCTTCCTGAAGGGGCTCGAGACGATCGAGCGCGACCGCGCCTGGCCGCCCCGCTCCGGCAAGGTCGTGATCCGGATCGCGCTCCGCCGCCTGGCCGACCATTACGGCCTCGCCGGCGAGGCGCGCGGCCCCGAGCGCTCGCGCGGCATCCGGGTCTGGAGCGGGGAGGGATGAGCGGAGGCCGCGCCGCTCAGTTGTAAGTTCGGACGTAGCCGATGACGTGCTTGAGCGCCCGACGCTTCCGGGACACCGCTCCGCCATTCCCCTGGTTCGTTCCGTCGGCGGCGGTCGTGTTGAACTCG
>JAFAPJ010000578.1 GCA_019247255.1 Methylobacteriaceae bacterium
TCGTAGCGCGGACGCAGGCCCTTCATGATTTCGAGCGCATCTTCGGCGGTCGGCTCCGGCACCAGCACCATCTGGAAGCGGCGTTCGAGCGCGCCCGATTTCTCGATGTATTTGCGATATTCATCGAGCGTGGTCGCGCCGATGCAATGCAGTTCACCGCGCGCCAGCGCCGGCTTCAGCAGGTTCGAGGCGTCCATCGCGCCGTCGGCCTTCCCGGCGCCGACGAGCGTGTGCATCTCGTCGATGAACAGGATGATGCCGCCCGCGGCCGCCGTCACCTCGGACAGCACGCCCTTCAGCCGCTCCTCGAACTCGCCGCGATATTTCGCGCCCGCGATGAGGGAGCCCAGATCGAGCGCGAGAAGCTGCTTGTCCTTCAGGCTCTCCGGCACGTCGCCGTTGACGATGCGCAGAGCGAGCCCCTCGACGATGGCGGTCTTGCCGACGCCGGGCTCCCCGATGAGAACCGGATTGTTCTTCGTGCGCCGGGACAGGACCTGGATCGTGCGGCGGATCTCCTCGTCGCGGCCGATCACCGGGTCGAGCTTGCCGGACCGCGCCGCTTCCGTGAGGTCGCGGGCGTATTTCTTCAGGGCGTCATAGGCGTTCTCGGCCGAAGCGTTGTCGGCCGTGCGGCCCTTGCGCAGCGCCTCGATGGCGGCGTTGAGACCCTGCGGGGTCACGCCGGCGCCGGCCAGGATTCGGCCCGCCTCGCTGTCCTTCTCGATCGCGAGCGCGAGCAGCAGACGTTCCACCGTGACGAAGCTGTCGCCGGCCTTCGCCGCCGCGCTCTCGGCCGTGTCGAAGAGCCGGACGAGGTCGCGGGTCGCCGACGGCTGCGAGGCCGCGCCGGAGACCTTCGGCTGGCGGCTCAGCCAAGCCTCGACGGCGCTTTGCACCTCGCGCGAGCGCCCGCCCGAGCGGTCGACGAGGCCGGCCGCGAGCCCCTCCGGATCGTCCATCAGCACCTTAAGCAGGTGCCCCGGGCTCAGCTGAGGATGCCCTTCGCGCATGGCCAGCATCTGGGCGGCCTGGATGAAGCCGCGCGCCCGCTCGGTGTATCTCTCGATGTTCATGTCTCACCCCTCGCCCGGCCCGCCGCCCTGATGTGGCGCGGGGGCCGACAAAGATGCCGTCCGCCCCTTCGGGCGGGCTCGGCCCGGCGCTGACAGGCAGCCGCCGGTCGGGCTCATATGGTGTGACATCGCCGCCACACCAGGGGTCGCTGGAACTCGCCCGCCCGGAATCTGTTCTCGGCCGTACCAGGAGGGGCGGCATGGGACGCATCGAGCCGGGGACCGTCGAGCCCACCGATCTCGGGCGCGACGAGGACGCGACGCTGACGGGGGAGGCCGGCTCGCTGCCGCCGCCCGTCAGCCCCTTCACGACGACGGCGCATCGCGTCGCTGCCGAGCGGCGAGAGAAGCCGCAGGGCGGGGCGTCCGAGTCGCCCAGGGAGGCTGACCGTGCCCGGAACTGACCGTGACCCACGCTCGGAGGCCGAGAAGGCCCGGGCCGACCTCGCCCGCAACGACCTGATGGGTCTCGCGCTTCCCGAAAGCCCCGTCGAGGAGCGTCCGTCCGTGACGCCCGCCACGTTCGGCGAGGACACCGAGCCCGGCTACGAGCGACCGGTGAACCGCGAAGATCGAGACGACCCGCTGCCAGAGGCGCCCTGACTCGGCGGACGCCGGTTGCCAAGCTTCGCGTTGCAGGCTCAAAGGCCGCGATGAAGGTCGTCGCTCTCCATCGCTACCCCGTGAAGGGCCTGTCGCCCGAGCCGCTCTCCTCCGTCGCCCTGACGCGCGGCGCTTATTGGCCGGGCGACAGGCTCTACGCCGTCGAGAACGGCCCGTCGGGCTTCGACGCCGCGGCCCCGCAGCATCAGCCGAAGATCAAGTTCTTGATGCTGATGCGCAACGAGGCGCTGGCCCGCCTTCGCACCCGCTACGAGGACGAGACCCGAACGCTCATCGTCGAGAGCGACGAACGTCCGCCGCTTCGGGCGAGGCTCGACACGGCCGACGGCCGGCTCGCGCTCGAAGCCTTTCTCCGACGCGTGGTGCCGGGCGACCTGCGCGGACCGCCGAAGGTCCTGTCCGCGCCGGACGGCTTCCGGTTCACGGATTCGCGGCGCGGCTTCGTGTCGATCCTGAACAAGGCGAGCATCGGGGCGATCGCCGACATGCTGGGGCGGCCGGTCGACCCTTTGCGCTTGCGGGGCAACGTGCTCGTCTCCGGGCTCGCCCCCTGGGCCGAGTTCGACCTCGTCGGCCGCACGCTCGAGACGAGCTCGGGCCTCCGCCTCACCGTCACGAAACGGATCGTGCGCTGCGCCGCCACCAACGTGGATCCGCACACGGGCGATCGGGACATGGATATCCCGGCGACGCTGATGCGCCGTCTCGGGCATGCCGATTGCGGCGTCTATGCCGAGGTCGAGGCCAGCGGCTCGCTGGGCCTGGGCGATGCCCTCGCGGTCGCGCCCGAGCGCCAGGGCACCCTGGCGCTCGGAGCCTAACCGAGCTTACTCGGCGGGGCTTACTCGGCGGGCTTCTCGGGCGCCTCGCTCTCAGGCGCGGCGTCGCCCGCCTCCTCTACGCGGCGCGAGCGCCGGCGTCGCGGCCGGACGCCGTTCAGCTGCATCTCGCCTTCGACGCGATGCTCCTCCTCGCCGCCGAAGCCCGGCAGCGCGGGAGCCTGGCCGGCCGCCTCGTCGGCCGGAACCGAGATCGGCGGCCGGACGGGATTGACCAGGAACGCCGGCAGGCCCGCATCCTCGCTGCCCTCGTCCTCCTGACCGGCGTAACGGGGCTGGTCGCCACGGGGCGGCATCGGCCCGCGATCCGGCCTGCCGCCGAAATCGCGGCGGCCCTCGTTGCGGCCGTTTTCCGGCCGGCCGTCGCGCTCGCCGCGGCCGAACCGCTCGCGCCGATCGCCCCGATCGAAGTTGCGGTCGCCGCGCTCGCCGCCGTTGCGGTCGGGCCGGTCCCGGTCCGGCTGTCGCTCGCGATCCGGCATCGGCCGCTCCTGACCGGTGCGGTCGTAACCGCCGCGCTCCTGGGCGCCGCGATCCTGGCCGCCGCGATCCTGGCCGCCGCGGTCTTGCCCGTTGCGGAAATCCTGGCGCTCGCCCCGCTCGTAGGGTGCCCGATCGCCGCCGCCGTTGCGGTCGAACCGATCGCCGTTCCGGTCGTAGCGGCCGTTGCGGTCGCCCCCGTTCGGACGATCGCCGCCATTCCCCCGGTCACCGCCGCCGTTGCGGTCGAACCGCGCCGGCGCAGGGCCGCCGCGCTCGCCACCGCCATTCGCGTAAGGCGCGGGGCCGTAGCCCGGGTCGCCGTAATCGTCCGCCGCGCCGTTGCGCTCGCCCGGATGCCCGAAGCCGGGGCCCCCGTCATCGTCGCCGTCCTCGCCGTCCTCGTCGAACGGGCGCTGGAACTGCCCGTATTGCTGACGGAACTGCTCCTGGGCGGCCGCGATCAGGCGGTAGTAATGCTCCGCGTGCTGGAGATAGTTCTCGGCCGACACCGGATCGCCGCTCGCCTGAGCATCACGCGCAAGCTGCGAGTATTTGTCGGCGATATGCTGAGCGGTTCCCCTGATCT
>JAFAPJ010000653.1 GCA_019247255.1 Methylobacteriaceae bacterium
ATACATCATCGGCCGCACCACGACCTCGCCGCCCCGGACGACGGGCCGGTCCTCGATGCGGTGCATGCCGAGGATGCCGGATTGCGGCGCGTTGAGGATCGGGGTCGACATCAGCGACCCGTAGATGCCGCCGTTCGTGATCGTGAAGGTGCCGCCCTGCATCTCCTCGATCTTCAGCTGGCCGTCGCGGGCGCGACGGCCGAAATCCGCGATCCGCTTCTCGACCTCCGCGATGGACAGCCCGTCGGCGTCGCGAACGACTGGGACCACGAGGCCCTTGTCGGTCCCGACCGCGACGCCGATGTGGTAGTAGTTCTTGTAGACGAGATCCTGGCCGTCGATCTCGGCGTTGACGGCAGGCACATCTTTCAAAGCCTGCACGCAAGCCTTCGTGAAGAAGCCCATGAAGCCGAGCTTCGTGCCGTGCTTCTTCTCGAACACGTCCTTGTACTGCGAGCGCAGCTTCATCACCGCGCCCATGTCGACGTCGTTGAACGTCGTCAGCATGGCGGCTGTGCTCTGCGCCTCCTTGAGGCGGCGGGCGATCGTCTGCCGCAGCTTCGTCATGCGCACGCGCTCCTCGCGCGCGGCGTCGTCGGGCGCCGAGGGGGCACGCATCTGAGCCGGTTGCGGCGACGCAGCCGGAGCGGCCGGCCCGCGGGCGAGCGCGGCCAGCATGTCGCCCTTCGTGACCCGGCCGTCCTTGCCGGATCCCGCGACGCTCGACGGGTCGAGCCCGGTCTCCGCCGCGATGCGGCCGACCGCCGGGCCGTTCGCGCCAGGCGGCGCCGCCTTCGCCGGGGCTGGCTGAGCAGGAGCTGGGGCCGGAGCTGCGGCCGGCTTCGGTGCTTCCGCGGGCTTGGGAGGAGGCGCAGCGGCCGGAGCCGCCGACGCGCCGCCCTCCTGGATGGAGCCCAGCAGGGCGCCGGGCCCGACGGTCTCGCCATCCTTCGCCAGAATGTCCCCAAGGGTGCCGGCCGCGGGCGCGTTCACCTCGAGCGTGACCTTGTCGGTCTCGAGCTCGACGAGCGGCTCGTCCGCCTTCACGGCGTCGCCCGGCTTCTTGAACCAGCGCCCGATCGTCGCTTCGCTGACGGATTCGCCGAGCGTCGGGACCTTGATGTCAACAGCCATGTCGTTGCGCCGGATCGGCGTCCTCAAGAGCCAGCCTTCGGCCGGCGGAAGGGTGGGGTCTCGGCCGCAGAACGACCCGCGCGCTCGGCGTTCGTGCGGCTCCAGGGCCGAAGCGGAGCTCCGTCACGAGGTCGCGCGCGAGGCGCCGGCCAGCGGCAGCGAGGCCATGACGGGTCAGGCCCCGAGCGCGTCGTCGAGGAAGGCCCGCAGCTGAGCCTGGTGCTTGGACATCAGGCCGGTCGCGGTCGCGGCCGAGGCCGGGCGGCCGGCGTAACGGGCGCGGCTCACCTTGGTCTTCGCCTGGCCGAGGGCCCATTCGAGATAGGGCTCGATGAACACCCAGGCGCCCATGTTCTTCGGTTCTTCCTGGCACCAGACGACGTCCGCGTTCGGAAAGCGGGACAGCTCCTGCACGAGCGTCTTCAGCGGCACGGGGTAGAGCTGTTCGACCCGCAGGACATAGACGTCCTTCGCGGACTGCGCCTCGAGCTCCTCGAGAAGATCGTAATAGACCTTCCCTGAACAGAGAACGACGCGCCGGATCGCAGCGTCCGGCGCGAGATCCGCGCGATCGTCCCGCAGCACCCGGTGGAACGTCGCGCCGTCGGCCATCGCGGCCAGCGGAGACACGCAGCGCTTGTGCCGCAGCAGCGACTTCGGCGTCATCAGGATGAGCGGCTTGCGGAACTCGCGCTTCAGCTGCCGGCGCAGGATGTGAAAGTAGTTCGCCGGCGTCGAGCAATAGGCCACCTGCATGTTATCCTCGGCGCACATCTGCAGGTAGCGCTCGAGCCGCGCGGAGGAATGCTCCGGCCCCTGCCCCTCGTAGCCGTGCGGCAGCAGGCAGACGAGCGCCGACATGCGTAGCCACTTGCGCTCGCCGGACGAGATGAACTGGTCGAAGACGACCTGCGCGCCGTTGGCGAAGTCGCCGAACTGCGCCTCCCAGAGCACGAGCGCGTTCGGCTCGGAGAGCGAGTAGCCGTACTCGAAGCCGAGGACGGCCTCCTCGGACAGCATCGAGTTGATCACCTCGAAGCGGCCCTGCTGGCCGTCCGCGCGCAGGTGGTTGAGCGGGGTGAAGCGCTCCTCCGTCTCCTGGTCGAGCAGCACGGAATGGCGCTGGGAGAAGGTGCCGCGCTCTACGTCCTGGCCCGACAGGCGGACGCGGTGCCCCTCGATGAGAAGCGACCCGAAGGCGAGCGCCTCGGCGGTCGCCCAATCGATGCCCTCCCCGGTCTCGATCATGCGCCGGCGGTTCTCGAGGAAGCGGCCGATCGTCCGATGCGCGTTGAAGTTCGCCGGGACCTCGGTCAGCTTCGCGCCGATCGCCTTGAGCTCGCCCTCGGCGAGGCCGGTCTTGCCGCGGCGCGCGTCGTCGTCGTTCTCGGAGACGGCCTTCAGCCCGGCCCAGCGGCCGTCCAGCCAATCGGCCTTGTTCGGCTTGTAGCCCTGCGCCGTCTCGAACTCCGTGTCGAGTCGGGCGCGGAACTCCGCCTTCATGGTGTCGAACTCGGCCGTCGTGACAACGCCCTGGTCGATCAGCCTTTTCGAGTAGATCTCGAGCGCCGTCGGATGCGTCCGGATCGTGCGGTACATCTTGGGCTGCGTGAAGGCCGGCTCGTCGCCCTCGTTGTGGCCGAAGCGCCGGTAGCAGAACATGTCGATCACGACAGGCTTGTGGAACAGCTGCCGGTACTCGGTCGCGACCTTGGCGGCGAAGACCACGGCCTCCGGGTCGTCGCCGTTCACGTGAAAGATCGGCGCCTCGACCATCTTGGCGACGTCGGAGGGATAGGGCGACGAGCGCGAGTAGCGCGGGTTCGTCGTGAAGCCGATCTGGTTGTTGATGATGAAGTGGATCGAGCCCCCGGTGCGGTGACCCTTGAGCCCAGAGAGCCCGAGGCACTCGGCCACGACGCCCTGGCCGGCGAAGGCCGCGTCGCCATGAATGAGGAGCGGCAGCACGGACGTCCGCTGCTCGGGAGGATCGTTGAACTGGTCCTGCTTCGCGCGAACCTTCCCCAGCACCACGGGATCGACGATCTCAAGATGCGACGGGTTCGCGGTCAGCGACAGGTGGACGTTGTTTCCGTCGAAGGCGCGGTCCGACGAGGCGCCGAGATGGTACTTCACGTCGCCCGAGCCTTCGACGTCGTCCGGGGCGGCCGAGCCGCCCTTGAACTCGTGGAAGATCGCCCGGTGGGGCTTCGACATCACGTTCGAGAGGACGTTGAGCCGCCCGCGATGCGCCATGCCGAGCACGATCTCGCGGACGCCGAGCGCCCCGCCGCGCTTGATGATCTGCTCGAGCGCCGGGATCATCGATTCGCCGCCGTCGAGCCCGAAGCGCTTCGTCCCGGTATATTTCAGGTCGAGAAACTTCTCGAAGCCTTCAGCCTCGACGAGCTTGTTCAGGATGGCCTTCTTGCCCTCGGGCGTGAAGGTGATCTCCTTGTCCGGCCCCTCGATGCGTTCCTGGATCCAGGCCTTCTCGGCCGGATCGGAGATGTGCATGAACTCGACGCCGAGCGTCTGGCAGTAGGTCCGCTCGAGGATCTGAATGATCTGGCGGATCGTCCCGAATTCGAGCCCGAGGACGTTGTCGAGGAAGATGCGACGATCCCAATCGGCTTCGGTGAAGCCGTAATGGGAGGGATGAAGCTCCTCCGAATCGCCGCGCGGCGTGAGCTTCAGCGGATCGAGATCGGCATGGAGGTGGCCGCGCATGCGGTAGGCACGGATCATCATGATGGCCCGCACGCTGTCGCGCGTCGCCTGGTGGACCTCCTCGTCCGAGAGCCCGGCCGCGCGCTCGGCGCCCTTGGCCCGTATCTTCTCGCCGACCGCCTTCTCGACCTGAGCCCAATTGCCGTCGAGCGCCGAGACGAGCTCGCCGTTGAGCGGAACGGGCCAGTTCGCCTTCGCCCAGGACGCGCCCTGCGCGTTGCGTTCAACCAGGGTCCGGTCCTCGCCGAGCCCGGCGAAGAACGCCGCCCACTCACCGTCGACCGAGGCCGGGTCCCGCTCGTAGGCGGCATAAAGGTCATCGAGATAGGCGGCGTTGCCGCCGTAAAGGAACGAGGTTTGAAGCAGCATCTCGTTCGCGTCGTCGCGTGACATCCTGGTCTCCTCAGCCGCGTCCGCCGGATCGGCGGCGGTTGGGCGTCCCTCGCGGACGCGCGCGGCTTGCCGGCGGCTCGGGGCGAGCCACCGGTGCGGTGGGGCTCATATAGCGCCGGTCGGTTCCCGAATCATGTCCCTTTCGGCGACCTGATATAGGTCTTTCCGATGCCTCAGGCGCGGTGCCGGACCGCGTCCATCATCTCGCGGTGCCGGCGCTCCTCGTTGTCGTTGTTGATGACGACGATCGCCCAGATGAGGGCCGGGATCCACCCGATCAGGGTGATCTGAAGGATGAGGCACAGGAGGCCCTGAATCATGCGGCCGCGCAGCATGAGGGCGAGCCAGGGCAGGAGGACGGCGACGGCGTAGATCACGGGCGCAAGCTCCGACGGGCTGATGCGCGCCGTATATGGGCGCGCCCGGCCGTCCCGCCACGGTCGGCCGAGCGAGCCCCCGGGACGCCCCTCGACTAGTGCTTAAGCAGCTCGACGAGCGTCTTGCCGAGCCGCGCCGGAGACGGCGAGACCTTGATCCCGGCCGCCTCCATGGCGGCGATCTTGTCCTCGGCGCCGCCCTTGCCGCCCGAGATGATCGCGCCCGCATGACCCATGCGGCGCCCGGGCGGCGCGGTGCGGCCCGCGATGAAGCCGACCGTCGGCTTCTTCCGACCGCGCTTCGCCTCGTCCTTCAGGAATTGCGCCGCCTCCTCCTCCGCCGAACCGCCGATCTCGCCGATCATGACGATCGAGGTCGTGTTCTCGTCCGCGAGGAACAGCTCCAGCACGTCGATGAACTCGGTGCCCTTCACCGGATCGCCGCCGATCCCGACCGCGGTCGTCTGGCCGAGACCCTCGTTCGTCGTCTGGAAGACCGCCTCATAGGTGAGCGTGCCGGAGCGCGACACGATCCCGACGGAGCCCGGGCGGAAGATGTTCGCCGGCATGATGCCGATCTTCGATTCGCCGGCCGTCACGATGCCCGGGCAGTTCGGGCCGATGAGCCGCGACTTCGATCCGTCGAGCGCGCGCTTGACCTTGACCATGTCGAGGACCGGGATGCCCTCGGTGATGCAGACGATGAGCGGGATCTCGGCATCGATCGCCTCGCAGATCGCGTCGGCCGCGCCCGGCGGCGGCACGTAGACGACGCTCGCCTCGGCCCCCGTCGCGTCGCGGGCCTCCTTGACCGTGTCGAAGACCGGGAGGCCGAGATGCTGCGAGCCGCCCTTCCCGGGCGAGGTCCCGCCGACCATCCGGGTGCCGTAGGCGATCGCCTGTTCCGAATGGAAGGTGCCGTTCTTGCCGGTGAACCCCTGGCAGATCACGCGGGTCTGCCGGTCGATCAGGATGGACATGGAACCCTTCTGGCGTGGTCAAGCGGAAAGGAAAGGGTTGACGACGCGGACCGACCCGTAGGCCTGCCCGT
>JAFAPJ010000200.1 GCA_019247255.1 Methylobacteriaceae bacterium
GAGCCTGCCCTGCGCACGAGGCGTGCCGGGAGGACAGCGATCGTGACGACCATCCGGGGCCTCGTTCGCGGCATCTCGGGCGCCTCCGCGCTCGCCCTGGCGATCCTCGCTCTCGTGGCGGGCTATACGCTCGGGCAGTTGCGGGTGGGCGGACCCGTCTACGCCGACATCATCGCGAGCAAGGACCTCGTCGCCGACATCCTGCCTCCTCCGCTCTACGTGGTCGAGGCCATGCTCGAGGTCAGCCTGCTCGACGACAAGCGGGCCTCCCTCGACGAGCACCGGACCAAGCTCGCGAGCCTGCGGACGGATTTCAACGAGCGACGGCAATATTGGCGCGGCTCGGACCTGCCGGAGAACCTCAAACGCGGTCTGGAGGCCGCCGCGGTCGCGGCGATGCCGTTCTGGGACGCGGTCGAGACCGGCATCTTACCGGCGCTGGCGGCCGGAAACGTGGCCCAGGCGAAGGTCAACTCCGTCCGCGCGCAGGAGGCCTATGCGGCGCACCGGGCCGCGGTCGACAAGCTCGTCGCTGAGGCGAAAACCTATGGCGACCGGGTCGAGGCCGAAGCGGGCCAGCGCACGACGCTCCTGTCCTCCATCCTCTACGCGGTCAGCGCCCTCGGGCTTATGGTCGCGGTCGCGGGGGCGATCCTGCTGACCCGCAAGCTCGTCGCGCCGCTCAGCGCTCTCGCGCAGACGCTCGCCCAGCTCGCCGGCGGCGACACCGAAGCGAACGTGCCCTACACGACAGGGCGCAACGAGATCGGCGCCATGGCGCGCGCCGTCCAGGTCTTCAAGGAAACGCAGGCCGAGCGTCTCGCGCTCGAAGGCCGAAGCGCCGCAGCCCGCGCGCAGGCCGACCGCGAGCGGGAGCTCAACGAGGCGAGCCGCCTCGCGACGGCTCGAGAACAGGAGCAGGTCGTGCGCTCGCTGGCGCACGGTCTCGAGCATCTGGCCGCGGGCAAACTCGATGTCCGGCTGACCGAGCCGTTCCCGGCCGCGTCCGCGAAGCTCAGGGAGGACTTCAATGCCGCGATGGGCACCCTGCAGGGCGCCATGGACGCGGTGATCGGCGCGGCGCGCTCCGTCCAGGCCGGCACGGACGAGATCCGGCAGGCGACGGACGACCTGTCGCAGCGCACCGAGCGGCAGGCGGCGAGCCTCGAGCAGACGGCAGCGGCGCTGGATGAGGTAACGGCCGCGGTCCGCGCCACGGCGGACGGCGCGAAGGAGGTGCGTCAGATGGTGGCGACCGCGCGCAACGACGCCCAGAGCTCGGGCGAGGTCGTGCAGGGCGCGGTCGGCGCGATGTCCGACATCAAGCAATCCGCGCAGCAGATCACCCAGATCATCTCGGTGATCGACGAGATCGCTTTCCAGACGAACCTTCTCGCGCTGAATGCAGGCGTCGAGGCAGCCAGGGCCGGCGAGGCGGGTCGCGGCTTCGCGGTGGTGGCCCAGGAGGTCCGCGCTCTGGCGCAAAGGTCCGCCGAGGCCGCGAAGGACATCAAGGGGCTGATCCAATCCTCCTCCGACCAGGTGGAAACGGGCGCGGACCGGGTGGAGCGGGCCGGCCTCGCCCTCCAGCGCATCATGGAGCACGTGGCCGCCATCGATGCGCGGGTCGAGGAGATCGCGGCCTCCGCCCGCGAGCAGGCGACCGGCCTCGCGGAGGTCAACACCGCCGTCAACGACATGGATCAGGCGACGCAGCAGAACGCCGCGATGGTGGAGGAAACGACGGCGGCGAGCGAGGCGCTGGCGCGCACCGCCGACGAGCTCGCACGGCTCGTCTCGCGCTTTGAAGCCGAGGGAGCGCATCCGTCCGCGCGGCGGATCGCGACCGCCCTCGCGGCCTGACCGTCCTCGTCGCCGTCCGGGAGGGCCCGGGCGCACCAAGGACTGGCGCTCAGAATCTCGCCCTGACCGCTCTCGCCTGATCCCGTCCGGGCGCCCCGGCCCGCAGGACGGCAAGCCGTCCCGGCACGGGCTCGCCGCGCTCCTCGCGGGTCGAAGTGGCTTCGAGGAGAGCGGGCGTCAGCCCGGCGTCCGCCGCAGCGTCGCGCAGACCTGTGTCCGAATGAGCATAGCGGTGGTCGGCGCCGAGCGCGAAGCCCTCGCCCGGGTGATGCTGCACCGTGAAGGCGAATAGCCCATCGGCCGACAGGACGCGCGCGACGGCGCGCATCACGGGCGCAAGGTCGCCGAGATAGACGAGCACGTCGGC
>JAFAPJ010000213.1 GCA_019247255.1 Methylobacteriaceae bacterium
ACACGATCGGCTTCACCTATCGCGAGGTTCCCAAGTGGAACCCGATGAACGTCTGCAGCTATCACCTGCAGGAAGCGGGCGCGACGCCGATGCAGGAGCTGGCCTTCGCCTTGGCCAACGCGATCGCCGTGCTCGATACGGTCCGGGCCTCGGGCGCAGCCGACGAGACGACTTTCGCGGAGGTCGTCGGCCGCATCTCGTTCTTCGTCAATGCCGGCCTGCGCTTCGTGACCGAGATCGCGAAGATGCGGGCCTTCGCCGAGCTCTGGGACGAGATCACGCGCGACCGCTACGGCATCTCCGACCCGAAGAAACGGATGTTCCGCTACGGCGTCCAGGTGAACTCGCTCGGCCTCACCGAGCAGCAGCCGGAGAACAACGTCCATCGCATCATGCTGGAGATGCTGGCCGTGACGCTGTCCAAGCGCGCCCGCGCCCGCGCCGTCCAGCTGCCCGCCTGGAACGAGGCGCTGGGGCTCCCCCGACCCTGGGATCAGCAATGGTCGCTGCGCATGCAGCAGATCCTCGCTCTTGAGACCGATCTCCTCGAGCACGACGACATATTCGACGGCTCGCATGTCTTGGAGGCGAAGGTCGCGGCCTTGAAGGACGCGGCACGGGCCGAGCTCGCCCGGATCGAGGCGGCGGGCGGCGCGATCGCGGCCGTCGAGGACGGGTCGATCAAGCGCGGCCTGGTCGAGTCGAATGCGGAGCGCGTGGCCCGGATCGAGCGCGGCGAGCAGGTGGTCGTCGGCGTGAACCGATACGGGGAGGGCGAGCCGTCTCCGCTGACCGCCGGGGAGGGGACCTTCCTGTCGGTGCCGGAAACGGTCGAGATGGAGGCCGTGTCGCGGCTGCGGGCCTGGCGCGCCGCGCGCGACGGACGCGCAGCAGAGCACGCGATCGCCGAGCTCGCGGCGGCGGCTCGCGAAGGGCGCAACATCATGGCGCCCTCGATCGCGGCCGCGAAGGCAGGCGTCACGACCGGCGAATGGGGACAGGCGCTGCGGGACGTCTTCGGCCAGTACCGCGCTCCGACGGGCGTTACGCTCGAAACTCGCAGCGCTCCGCCAGCCGAAGAGGTGCGGCTTGTGATCGCCGATCTCGGCACTCGACTTGGCGAGACGCCCCGGATGCTGGTCGGAAAGCCGGGGCTCGACGGGCATTCGAACGGGGCCGAGCAGATCGCCCTGCGAGCTCGGGATGCCGGGCTCGAGGTGACCTACGACGGCATCCGTCAGACGCCGGCCGAGATCGTGGCCCGGGCCCTCGAGACTCGATCGCACGTCATCGGGCTCTCCATCTTGTCAGGCTCGCACGTGCCGCTCGTCCGCGAGGTGATGGCCCGGATGCGTCTCGAGGGTCTCGACCACGTGCCGCTCATCGTCGGTGGGATTATCTCGACCGAGGACGAGAACGTTTTGCGCAACATCGGGGTCTCGGCCGTCTATACGCCCAAGAATTACGCCCTCGACGCCATCATCACCGACATCGCCAGGGTGGTCGAACGCTCGCTCGATCGGCGCGCGTCCGAGATCGCCTCGCCGACGCGGACGGGCCGCGCGAAAGAGCCTCGCGTCAGGCGTTCGGGATAGTCGCCGCCGCCCAAGCGGCGGCCGCATCGACCGCGATGCCGTGCCGGGCGAGCCCTCGCCGGATCGTCTCGAGCGCGCGTGGGTGGAGGTCGAGACGGGCATTGTAGGCGATCCAGCGCCGGATATCGGCGAGTCGCTCGTCCCTGTAGCGATCCGGCCGCCACAACCCCTGACCGTCGAGGCCGAGCTGCTCGAGCAGGGCTGCCGCCCGGTTCTCGTCGACGAGCCTCAGCGCCCGGTCGAGCTGCGGGCGTCCGCGGCCGTCAAGCCCGTGCAGGCTCCCGGCCGTGATGTCGACGTAGGACAGCGATCGTAGGCGCGGCCGCAGGGCCGGCCCTGCAATCCGAGCGCCGGGGCGTCGAACGAGCACCGTGACGTCCGCGTCGAGGCGGCCGAGCACCTGCAGGCTGTGTATGGCCGAGCCTTCGCTGAACACCAGGCGCTTAGCGCGACGGTAGAAATCGAGCTGCCGCGCGAGCGGCAGGGTCTCCGGATGGATCACGACGCCACCGGCTTCCCTGAAGATGGCGTCGAGATAGGCCTCCCCGGCAAGCCGCCCGTCTCCGAGAAGGGCGCGAGAGACGAACAGGACGTCGATGTCGTGCACAGGCGAGCCGTGCCGGGCGACGATCCTGTCCATGAGGTCGAGATGGGTCTCGCTCGGCCCCTTGCCGCCGAGCCGCTCGGCCTGCGGCGTCACCCAAAGCCGGCCGACGCGAGTGGGCTCGCGCACGAGCTTCACGCGGGCCCGAGCCCCACCGAGATGATCGACGATCTCCCAGAAGAACTCAGGCGGTTCCTCTCCTGGCTTGGGCCAAAAGCTGAACAGAAGCGGCAGGTCGGGCCGGCCATCCGCGGAGGCCGCGACCCGCATCGCGAAATCCGCGACCATGTGCCCGTAATG
>JAFAPJ010000599.1 GCA_019247255.1 Methylobacteriaceae bacterium
CGCAGGCGTGTGGCGCGGCCCGGACGCCAGGCCCAGACGCTCGGGCTGACATAGTTGACGATCGGCAGGTCGGGCAGGCGGCGCCTGACGCGCAGCGCCACGCGGTGCGTGAAATCGGGGCTGTCGATGATGACGAGGACGTCCGGACGCCGCGCCACGACGTCGTCCACCACCGCGAAGCCGCGCCGGATCAGACCCGGAAGGCCCGCGAGCACGGCCCCGATCCCGTTCACCGCGATGTCGGAGAGCGGGAAGAGGCTCGCGAGCCCCTGCGCCGCCATGCGGTGGCCGCCGACGCCCGCGAAGGCGAGGTCCGGCCCGAGCCGCGCTCGAAGGGCGTGCATCAGCCCGGCCCCGAGCTGGTCGCCGGATTCCTCCCCGGCCACCAGGTACACAACCGGTTGTCTCATGCGCCGTCGGGCCCGACCTGGATCCCGGCGAGGAAGAGGCCGCGCCGGTCGGCCTCGGCGATCGTCTCCTCGCGGTCGAGCACGAGGGTGAGCCCGCTCGCGACCGCTATGCCGGCGAGGCCGGCCCGGTCGGCCTCGACGACCGTCCGGGGCCCGACGGCCGGCAAATCGACCCTGAGATCCTGCCCCCGCTTCGGCGCCTTCACGAGCACGCCGTCCCGGTCGCGCCGGCGCAGCCAGCTCGCGATCGGCGCGCCCGCGACCCGCCGGAGCGTCGCGTCCGTCCCTTCCGGGCCCTCGACCGCGAGCACGCGCTCGCCCCGCAGGACGACGGCCTGCCCGATGTCGAAGGGAGTGAGCGCGGCGAGCCCGGCGATCCCGCGCTGGATGGCCGCGCGGGCGGCGGCATCCGGCGCGAGCCGGCCGTGCGGTCCGGCCGGCGCCAGGAGATCGGGCGCGAGGTCGCGCACCCCGACGAGGCGGTAGCCTCGTTCCTCGAGGAGCCCGACCACGCCGCGCAGGAGGTTGTCGTCGCCGCGACCGAGCAGCGCCGTGACCTCCTCCCGGCTGCGCAGGGCCGAGAAGGCGTCGAGCGCGGCCGCGGCGCTCGGTCGGGCAAGCCCGCCCGCGAGCGTCACGCGCTCGGGCCGCCAGCCCGCCAGGCAGGCGATCGCGGAGCGGATGTCGAGAAGGCCGATCACGGCGTCGGCGCGCCGGGCGAGCGCACGGCTCGCGAAGCCTCGGAAGGCCAGGATGCGCGGCCGCGTCCCGGAGGCTTCGAGATGGTCGGCGAGGAGGAGCGGCAGGCGCCCGGAGCCCGCCAGGATGGCGGTCGTCGGGCGCTCCTCCCCCGCCCTCACCACGCCCGAACCGGCGGGTCGCGGGGCGTGCAGACCGCGCGGTCGCCGCCGCCGCGGATGAAGTCGAGGATCTCGTGGACCGTCGGGTGGCGGGCGAACTCCTCCGCCACGTCCTCCACGCGCTCGGCCAGCGTACCCTCGTCCGCGAAGAGGAGGCGATACGCGCGCCGGAGATCGTGGATCTGCTCGCGCGAGAAGCCGCGCCGGCGCAGCCCCACGATGTTGAGACCCGCGAGGTAGGCGCGGTTGCCCAGCGCCATGCCGTAGGGGATCACGTCGTTCTCGACCCCCGAGAGGCCGCCGATGAAGGCGTGGGGTCCGATCCGCACGAACTGGTGGATGCCTGCCCCGCCGCCGATGATGGCGAAATCGCCGATGCGGCAATGGCCGGCCAGCATGACGTTGTTCGTGAGCACGACGTTGCTGCCGACCCGGCAGTCGTGAGCGACGTGGCTCTGGGTCAGGAAGAAGCAGCGATCTCCGATCGTGGTCGTGCCGGTCCCGTGCGGCGTCCCGCAATTCACCGTGACGCCTTCGCGGATGATGCAGTCCTGGCCGATGGTCAGCGTCGTCGGCTCGCCCTTGTAGCGCAGGTCCTGCGGCGCGTGCCCGATCGACGCGAAGGGGAAGATCCGGGTCCGCGCGCCGATCGTGGTCCGCCCCGTCACGACCGCGTGGCTGATGAGCTCGCAGCCGTCCCCCAGCTCGACCTCCGGCCCGACCGTGCAGAACGGTCCGATCGTGACGCCGTCCCCGAGCTTCGCTCCGTCCTCGACGATGGCGCTGGGGTGAATGCCCGGTCCGTTCACTCCGTCACCAGCATGGCGCTGACCTCGGCTTCGGCCACGAGCGTGTCCTCGACCCGCGCTTCACCACGATACCACCACATGTTCCGGCGCTGGTTGAGCTTGCGCAGGTGAAAGCGGACGACGTCGCCCGGCACCACGGGCTTGCGGAACTTCGCCTTGTCGATCGTCATGAAATAGACCTGCCGGGGCGGCTTCTGCTCGGCGAGCTTGGAGAGGACGCAGATCGCGCCGGCCGTCTGAGCCATTCCCTCGATGAGAAGCACGCCCGGGAATACCGGCACGCCCGGGAAGTGACCCTGGAACTGGGGCTCGTTGAAGGACACGTTCTTGATTCCGATGCAGGACTCGTCGCGGTCGATCTCGACGATGCGGTCCACGAGCAGGAATGGGTAACGGTGCGGCAGCAGCGTCAGCAGCCGGGCGATATCGACGGATTGGAGCTGCGCGCGCGCGTCCTCGGGCATCCAGACTCCTCCCGACGCCCCTGGGTCAGGGCTCGTCCCCCGCCGCGCCGTCTTTGGCGATCGGCCGCCGCGATGCAAGCCTCTTGAGGGTCATGAGCTCGCGCAGCCATTCCCGGGAGGGCTTGGCCGGAGAGCCGCCCCAGCGCACGCCGGGCGGCACGTCGGTCGCGACGTTCGACGAGGCCGCGATCTGCGCGCCGCGCCCGATCGTGAGGTGACCGACGACGCCGACCTGCCCCCCCAGCACCACGAAATCCTCGAGGGTCGCAGATCCGGAGATCCCGGTCTGCGCCACGATCACGCAATGGCGCCCGACCACGACGTTGTGGGCGATCTGCACCAGGTTATCGATCTTGGTGCCCTCGCCGATGACGGTGTCGCGGGTCGCCCCGCGGTCGATCGTCGTGTTGGCGCCGATCTCGACATCGTCCTGGATGATGACGCGGCCGACCTGCGGGACCTTGGAGTGGCCGCGCGCGCCCAGCGCGTAGCCGAACCCGTCCTGCCCGATGCGGGCACCCGGGTGGACGATGACGCGGTTGCCCAGGAGGGCGTGCAGGAGGCTCGCCCCGGCCCCGATCGCGCAGTCGCGCCCGATCCGGACCTGCGGCCCCACGATCGCCCCGGCCGCCACGACCGTGCCGCGCCCGATCTCGACGCCCGGGCCCACCACGGCGCCCGGATCGACCGTGACGCCGGCCTCGAGCCGGGCCGTCGGATGGACGACGCTCCCGGGCGATACGCCGGACGCGCCGAAGGCGGAACGCGGCCGCAGGGCGGAGGGGTGAAGGCGCGCGAGCACGGCCGCGTAGCCCCGATGCGGGTCGGGCGTGATGAGCGACACCGTCCCGGAGGGCGCCTGCCCGGCAAATCGCGGCGAAACCAGGCAGAACCCGGCTCGGGTGGCCTCCAAGGCGCGGAGGTAGCGCGGATTGTCCATGTAGGCGAGGTCGTCCGGCCCGGCCTCGTCGAGCGGGGCGACCGACGCGACTCGGCGTTCCGCCTCGCCATCGGGACACGACGCGCCGGCGAGCGCCGCGACCTCGCCGAGCGAGAGCGACGCCTCCGGAGCGAAGAAGACCGGATCCGTCATGAGCGGGACGCGGCTCCGCCGGAGACCGGCGGAGCCGAAGCTCAGGTCAGAAGCGCGTGCCGCCCGAGAAGCGGAACGCCTGCAGCTCGTCACGGCCGACCCGGACCGGGCCGACATTCGGGAAGTTCACGAGCACGCCGTTATCCCGCGACAGGGCGAAGGCGTAGTCGAACCGGATCGGGCCGAGCGGCGAGTTCCAGAGCAAGCTCACGCCGACGGACGAGCGGATCTTCGCCGTGTCGCGCACCTGCAGGCACTCCGGCTGCACGTTGACGATCGCGGTGTTCGAGCGCGGATAGCCCACGCAGGCGGCGCCGTCGAAGGTGCCGTTGCCGTTCACGTCGAAGGTGCGCGGGCCCTTGTAGCCGAACAGCGTACCCGCATCCGCGAACACGGCGCCCTTCATGCCGAGGTCACGCGGCAGGAACGGCAGCGGGAACTGCGCCTCGAGTGTGCCGCCGATATAGGTCGTGCCGCCGAGCGCGTTCTGGTTCGAGTCCGGCGTCGAGATATCGCGCGGTCCGATGCCGGAGGGCGCGAAGCCGCGAACGAGCGACGGTCCGAGGAAGAACTGGTCCACGAGCCGGAGATTGCCCCCGAAGGTGGAGAGGCCCGTCGGCGAGCGGTTCGTGCCCGTGCCGATGACCTGGCCGCCCTGGACCTTCACGAGGCCGACGATGTCCTCGTAGATCTCGTGATAGTAGCGGCCCTCGCCCGTCACCCGGAAGTAGTTCGAGTCGCCGCCGAGGCCCGCGTAATCGGGCTTGAGCTCGGCGTAGAAGCCTTCGCGCGGGCTCTTGATGTTGTCGACCGAGTTGTAGGCGAGCGTCACGCCGGCGAGCGAGGTGAGGGTCGTCCCGCGGGACTCCTTCACCGCGATCGAGGCTTCGCCGTCATACGCGCAGTTCGGATAGAGCGCCGAGCCGTCCGGGTTCCGTGTCGTGTAGCCGGGGATCGGGACCGAGCAATCGTTGAACGGCTGCCGGAAGGTGTTGGGGATCCGCAGGTTCTGCTCGTAGATCGAGTAGCGCAGCGTGATGCCGGCCTCCTCGGTCAGCGGCAGGCCGAGGCGGAGCTGGCCGCCCGTCGTGCGGCTCTCGTAGCGCGAGTACTTCGTCTGGTCGGAGTACTTCGTGAAGACGTCGAAGCCCGCCGCCAGCCGGTAGCCGAGGAAGTACGGCTCGGTGAAGCTGAAATCGACGCCGTTCGTGCGCTGGCCGAGCTGGCCCGCGAGCCGGACGAACTGGCCGCGGCCGAGGAAGTTCGATTCTGAGATCGAGACCTCGCCGATCGCGCCGTCGGACGTGGAATAGCCGCCCGCGACCGAGAAGGCGCCCGTCGGCTGGTCCTCGACGTCGATGTTGAGAACGACGCGGTCGGCCGCGGTGCCGGGCTCGGTCGTGAGCCGAACCTTCTTGAAGTAGCCGAGATTGTTCAGCCGGCGCTCGGCCCGGTCCACGAGGACGCGATTGAAGGGGTCGCCTTCACCGATGTCGAGCTCGCGGCGAATAACGTAGTCGCGCGTACGGGTGTTGCCGCGGATGTTGATCCGCTCGATGTAGACCCGCGGCCCCTCTTCGACCACGAAGCCCAGATTGACCGTGTGGGTCGAGGGATCGCGAGCGCCGGTCGGGCGCACCGACACGAAGGGATAGCCCCGGCGCACGGCCTCGTTGGTGATGCCTGTCAGGGTCTTCTCGACCGCCTCGGCGTTGTAGACCTCGCCGGTCGCCGGCTGGACCTGATCGCGCAAGAGGTCGGGATCGACGGAAGTGACGCGCGAGTCGAAGGCCACCTGCCCGACCCGATATTGCTCACCTTCCTGGACGGTCACGGTGATGATGTAGCCCTTCTCGGCCTCATCGTACTTCACGTCGGTGCCGACCACCTGGAAGTCGGCGTAGCCGTTCTTGAGGTAGTAGCGGCGGATGAGCTCGAGATCGGACGCGATCTTGTCCGCGTCGTAGACGTCGTTCGTCTTCAGGAAGCTCAGGAAATTCATCTCGCTCGAGACCATCAGCTCCTTCAGCCGACGGTCCGAGTAGGCCTGGTTACCGACGAAGCGGATCTCCTTGATGCCAGTCTTATCGCCT
>JAFAPJ010000162.1 GCA_019247255.1 Methylobacteriaceae bacterium
GAAAGCCCGCCTGAGAAGGCTTTCTCGTCACCGGCCCGGTCAGCGGGCTCTCCCCGGGTCCAGCCGACGCGTTGTCGCCTCAAGCTTCTCTCGGCCGCTCACCGACGCGAAACAGCTGCGCCGGGTTGCGAGATGCCATGCGCCGGATCTCGTCCGGCGTGCAGCCCGCGGCTTCAAGCAGCACCAGGAACTGCCTGAAGGCCTCGGTCGGCGGCGCGAGGAGGTAGATGCCCGAGTCGCTGGAGGCGACCGCGCGCTCGCCGGCGGCCCGGATGCGGGGCAGGACGTCATCGATCGTCCGGGCTGCCGCCCGATGCTTCTCCCGGTCGACATGGGTTAGGCCGACCTGCGCCGCCTGCGTCAGCTCGAACAGGCTGAACTCGATATGGCCGCCGAGCGCCGCGATCGCGCGGACGGAGCCCTCGTCGTAGCCGTTGCCGTGGGCGCGCAACCGCCGGACGCCGCGGGCCTGGGCCTCCTCGGCGAGGCGCACGGCTTCGGGTCCCGACACGTGGCCGCAATCGAAGACGACGTCGTGCTCGGCGCAGAGCGCCAGGATGGCCGGCACCGGATCCGGCAGGGGGCCGGCTTCCGGCACCGCGAAGGCGCTCTCGAGATACAGGCCGGCCCGGCCCTCCTGCCGGGCGATGAAGCGGGTGTGATGGGTCGGCAACGAGATGAAGCGCGCGCCGTCGCCCGGCGCGTAGCCGTAGCCGATCGCGGTCCGGGCCGCCTCGAGCGACACGCCGCCGGCGGCCGGCTGCATGATGAGTCCGCCGAACACGTCGACGCCCAGATGGCCGAGCTCGCGCATCGCGAGGGCCGCGTAGCCGGCGCTGTTCTGGAAGTTGTCCATGAGGCCGAGGCCACGCATCCCGGCCGCGGCGGCCGCGCGCACCGCGTCGAAGACGGTTCCGCTCCGGCCGTTGAGATGGGGGCAGGCATGGACATGCCCATCGACCGCGCCCTCGAGATACTGGCTGCCGTACGGCTCCATGCTGCAAGCTTCCGCTCAGACCGATTGCGAGGCGGGCACGAGGGCGGGCTCAGCCGGCGCTGCGCGGCGGCGAGCGCCGAGCCGCCGCTCGAGATGCGCCGCGAGCGCGTTCAGCCCGAAGCAGAGCACGAAGTAGAGCACGAGGATCGTTCCGAACGAGATCGCGGCCGAGAACCCCTTCGTGTTCATCACCTTGGCCGCGTAGGTCAGCTCAACGACGCCGATCTGCGAGGCGATGGACGTGTTCTTCACGAGGCCGACCGCGTAGGTCATCGCGGGCGGGATGATGATCGGCCAGGCCTGGGGCAGGATGACGAGGCGCAAGGCCTTCAAGCCTCCCATGTTCATGGTCTCGGCGGCGTCCCACTGGGCGCGATGAACGCCTTCGAGCCCCGCGCGGACGTTCTCGGCCGAATAGGCGGCGCCGGACAGCGCGACCGCGGCGGCCGCGATGGTGAACATCGCGATGTCCGGCACCAGAAGCTGGAGCGCGAAGAAGGTGCACATGAGCAGCACGAGGAACGGGATGCGCCGGAAGACCTCGACATAGGCCGTCGCCGCCCAACGCAGGGGCGCGAAGGGCGTCAGCCGCGGATGGCGCAGCACCGCGAGGCCGAACCCTGCCGCGAAGCCGACCCCGCAACCGACGAGTGACAGGAATGCCGTGAACAGGAAGGCGCGAGCCAGGAACAGCGCATTGTAGTAGCCGAAGAAGCGCGGCGCCTCGTCGAGGAGGGACTGGATCACAGGGCGGCCCGTCCCTTCACGCGGAAGGCATAGCGCCCGAGCGCGTAGAGCGCTGCGCTCGCTACGAAGGTGAGGACCACGTAGTAGACAGCGGTGATCGAGAAGATCTCGATCGACCGGAAGGTCTGGCTGTTGATGTTGTAGGCCCGGCCGGTCAGCTCCTCGACGCCGAAGATCGCGGCGATCGAGGTGGTCATCGTCAGGATGATGTATTGGTTGGAGAGCGCGGGGTAGAGCACCTTCACGATGTGGGGGAGCACGACGTAGCGGATGATCTGCAGCCGCGAGAAGCCCATGGCCTCCGCGGCGTCGATCTCGGGCTTGCGGATGGAGGCGAAGCCCGCGCGCATGATCTCGGTCATGTACGCGCCCGCATTGAGCGCCATGCCGATCGCGACCGCCGTGTAGGAATCGAGCAGGATGCCGAAATCCGGCATCGCGTAGTAAAGGAAGAAGACCTGCACGAGCAGCGGCGTGTTCAGGAAGAACACGACGTAGGCGCGCACGATGCGACGCACGCTCGGCCCGGCATAGTGCAGGAGCGAGGCGCAGACGAGCCCGATCGCGAAGCCCGCCCCGAAGGCGATCGCCGCAATCTGCAAGGACAGCCAGGCCCCGGCCGCGAGCGTGCCGAGATAGGGCGCGACCTGCCCGAACTGGAAGGTGTAGCTCACGCGACCTCCTCGGCCGCGGTCTCGAGAGCCCGCGCAGCGCGGGCGGCATGGTCGAGGGCCGCGGCGAGGCGCCCGTATTCGGCCGCGCCCAGCGGCGGGACGGGCGGACGTACCCGCGGATCGTCGAGCCGTCCGAGGATCTGGAGGCACGCCTTGAGCCGCGCCGTCGCGTGCGCTCCAGGCCGCTCGCGGTAGATAGCGCTGGCGAGCGGATGGAGCGCGTCGTGCCAGGCGCG
>JAFAPJ010000193.1 GCA_019247255.1 Methylobacteriaceae bacterium
GCCTTCCTCGACGAGGGCACGAAGCGGATGATCCGCCGCGCGCTCCTCAAGGCCGTCGCGATCCCCGGTTACCAGGTGCCTTTCGCGTCGCGCGAGATGCCGATGCCCTATGGCTGGGGCACGGGCGGCGTTCAGGTGACGGCGGCGGTGCTCGGCCCGCTGGACGTGCTCAAGGTGATAGACCAGGGCGCGGACGACACGACGAATGCGGTCTCGATCCGGCGCTTCTTCGCCTTGACCGCGGGCGTCGAGACGACGACCCGCACGGCGGACGCGACCGTCATCCAGACCCGCCACCGCATCCCCGAGACGGCGCTCTCGGAGAACCAGATCCTCGTCTACCAGGTGCCGATCCCCGAGCCCCTGCGCTTCCTCGAGCCGCGCGAAACCGAGACCCGCAAGCTGCACGCGCTTGCCGATTACGGCCTCGTCCATGTCCGGCTCTACGAGGACATCTCGCGCCACGGCCATGTCGCGACGACCTACGCCTATCCGGTCGCGGTCGCGGATCGCTACGTGATGGACCCGTCGCCCATCCCGAAATTCGACAACCCGAAGATGGACGATTGCCCGGCCCTGCAGCTCTTCGGCGCCGGCCGGGAGAAGCGCGTCTACGCGATCCCGCCCTATACGCGCGTGCGCAGCCTCGATTTCGAGGACCATCCCTTCACGGTGCAGCGCTTCGACAAGCCCTGCGCGCTCTGCGGGGCGGAGGGCGTCTATCTCGACGAGGTGATCCTCGACGACCGCGGCGGCCGGATGTTCGTCTGCTCCGACACGGATTACTGCGCGGAGCGGCGCGGGGAGGCGGAAGAGGTCAACGCGGCGGGAGAGGCCGCATGAGCGACGACGCCCCCCTTCTCTCCGCGCGCGGGCTGACGAAGCTGTACGGGCCGCGGGTCGGCTGCCGCGACGTCGCCTTCGATCTCTTTGAAGGCGAGGTCCTGGCGGTCGTCGGCGAATCCGGGTCGGGCAAGTCGACGCTGCTCGGCCTTCTCTCGACCGAGCTCGAGCCAAGCCAGGGCTCCATCCAGTACCGGATGCGCGACGGGACCGTGCGCGACGTGCTGGCCCTGCCGGAGGCTGAGCGACGGCATCTCCTGCGCACCGAATGGGGCTTCGTGCGCCAGGACGCCCGGGAGGGCCTGCGCATGGGAGTCTCGGCCGGCGGCAACGTCGCCGAGCCCCTGATGGCGATCGGCGCGCGGCATTACGGGCGCATCCGTGCCGACGCGCTCGACTGGCTCGGCCGGGTCGAGATCGCGGCGAACCGCGTCGACGACAGCCCGAAGGCGTTCTCCGGCGGCATGCGCCAGCGGCTGCAGATCGCCCGCAACCTCGTCACCGGCCCGCGCCTCGTCTTCATGGACGAGCCGACCTCGGGCCTCGACGTCTCGGTCCAGGCGCGGCTCCTCGACCTCCTGCGCGGGCTCGTGGCCGAGCTCGGCCTCGCGGTCGTGATCGTCACGCACGACCTCGCGGTCGCGCGCCTCCTGTCGCACCGCATCCTCGTCATGCGCGGCGGGCGCGTCGTCGAGAGCGGGCTCACCGACCAGGTGCTCGACGACCCGGCCGACGCCTATACGCAGCTTCTCGTCGCTTCGGTGCTCGCCGCATGAACGCGATCTCGGTCGAGGAGGTCTCGAAGACCTTCACGCTGCATCTGCGGGGCGGTGCCCGGTTACCGGTCGTGACCGGCGCGAGCTTCGCGGTCGGGTTCGGCGAATGCGTCGTGCTCGGCGGCCCGTCAGGCGCCGGCAAGTCCTCCGTGCTGAAGATGATCTACGGGACCTACCGGGTCGATGCGGGCCGCATCCGGGTGGCGGACGGCGCCGAGACCGTCGACATCGTGTCGGCTGAGCCGCGGCGCGTGCTGGCGCTCCGCCGCCGGGCGATCTCCTACGTGACACAGTTCCTGCGGGTGATCCCGCGGGTCGCGACGCTCGACGTCGTGGCGGAGCCGCTCCTCGCGGCGGGCGTCGAGCCCGCCGCCGCCCGGGCCCGGGCGAGCGAGCTCCTCACCCGCCTGAACCTCGCCGAGCGCC
>JAFAPJ010000216.1 GCA_019247255.1 Methylobacteriaceae bacterium
CGCCGGCCCGCCATAGACCTGGAGGAAGACCGGATAGCGGCGCCCCGGCTCGCGCGGCGGCGAGAGCATCCGGTAATGGAGGATCGTGCCGTCGGCGGCGGTCAGCGTGCCGAAGCTCGGCTGGACATGGGCGGCGAGGAAGGGCGCGTAGGGATGCGAGGCGTCGAGCCTGTTCTCCTCGATCCAGCCGATCCGCTGCCCGTCCGCGTCGGCGAGATAGACCTGAGGCGGCTGGCCGGGATTGGAGCGGGTGATCAGGGCCCGGGTCGCATTCTCGTCCATCTCCGCGCCGTTCCACCAGCCGGGCTCGGTCACCCGGTGCGGCGCCGCCGGGTGGAGATAATCGACCCAGTAGAGCTGCCGCTCGAGCGGATCGTCCCTATTGCCGGTGAAATAGACGCGGTGGCGCTGCTGATCGACGCCGGCGACCGCCGCCACCTCCCAATCGCCATGGGTGAGCCGGGTCCAGCGACCGCGGTTGAAGCGATAGAGATGCGAGAAGCCGGACCGTTCGGAGCTCCAGATCAGGCTGCCGTCGCGGAGCGACCGCAGATTTTCGTGCAAATTCAGCCAGGTGTCCGAATGTTCGCTGAACAGCAGGGTCGATCGGCCCGTCGCCGGATCGACGCTCAGCAGATCGAGCCGCTTCTGGTCGCGGGTCTCGCGCTGGACGAGCAACGCGCCGCCGTCCGCCCGCCAATTGACGCGGGCGAGGTAGATGTCGGGATCCTCGCCAAGGTCGACCTTGACCTGCCCGCTCCCGTCCGGCCGCATCACGTAGAGATCGACCCGCGCATTGGGCGTGCCGGCGGCGGGGTAACGCTGCTGATAGACGCGGGTGCCGTCGGCGCCGATCGCGGTGCGGGTGACGACGTGGACCGGGCTCTCGTCGACCCGCGCGACTGCGAGCCAGGCATCGTCGGGCGACCACCAATGACCCTCGTTGCGCTTCATCTCCTCCTGCGCGACGAACTCGGCCGAGCCCCAACTGATCGTGCCGCCGCCATCCTGCGTGAGCCGGCGCTCGCCGGTCCCGTCCGCGCCGATCACGTAGAGATTGTGGTCGCGGACGAAGGAGAGATAGCGGCCGGTGCGCGAGACCTGGGCGTCGAGCTCGGTCTCGGGCGTGTTGGTGATCCGCCGGACATTGCCGTCGAGATCGGCGAGATAGAGGTCGCCGTCGAGCGGGACGAGGATGGAACGGCCGTCCGGCGACCAGGCATAGGAGACGATGCCGCGCACGCCGGAGAGCCGCGCGCGCTCGCGCCGCATCATTTCTTCCTCGGAGAGCGTGGCGCCGGTGCCGAAGCGGGTGGAATCGACCAGCATGCGCGACGCGCCGGTCGCGGTGTCGACCGCCCAGAGATCGTAGCGGTCGCGATCGTCGGGGCGGTTGCGGAGCAGGGTCGCGAAGCGGCCGTCGGGCGAGAGGCGGAGCAGCCGCGGCGTCGGCCCGGACAGCGATGGGCTCGCGAACAGGCGTTCGAGCGTCAGCTCATGCTGCGGAACGGGCGGCGGGGTTTGGGCCATGGCGGGCGAGCCGGCGAGCAAGAGGAGGAGGAAAAGGAACGGGCGCATGCGGCTTCGTAACGCCTTAAGCGGCAAAAGGAAGAGCCCGCCGGAGATCGGCCGCAGGCGCGATCCATCGCCCGCCGCATCGGCGGACGTCTCACTTACCCTGAGATAGCCGATCCCGGCCGCGCGGCGCGCCCGGCCGGAAGCAAGCGGCTCAGCCCTCGACGGGCTCCGCCGTCGCGGCCCTGGCGGCGTCGAGATGGCGGGTGTCGCGGCGCTCGGCGATGCGGGCCGACTTGCCGGTGCGGCCGCGCAGATAATAGAGCTTGGCGCGGCGGACGGCGCCGCGGCGGACGACCTCGATCGATTCGACGTTGGGCGAATAAAGCGGGAAGACGCGCTCCACGCCTTCGCCGAAGCTGATCTTGCGGACGGTGAAGGAGCTGCCGAGGCCGCGATTGGCCCGCGCGATGCAGACGCCTTCGAAATTCTGGATGCGGGTGCGCTCGCCCTCGACCACCTTGACGCCGACGCG
>JAFAPJ010000231.1 GCA_019247255.1 Methylobacteriaceae bacterium
CGTGCCGTAGGGAACGACCAGGGCGCCGGGCTTGATCCAGGCCGTGCGCAGCATCGGCTCGGGCGCATCCAGGCGCGAGGCTTCGACCACGATGTCCGCGCCCTCGACGCAGCTCCGCCAATCCTCCGTCGCGACGACCCGCGCGCCGAGATCCCGCCTGAGCCTTTCCGCGAAGGCGTCGCGGCTCTCCGGCCGGCGCGAATGGACCCGGATCTCGTCGAAGCCGAAGAGGCGGTGGAGAAGGCGCACGTTCCAGTAGGCGGTGCCGCGCGCGCCCACATGGCCGAGGATCCGCGAGCCGGGGCGTGCGAGATATTTGGCGCCGAGCGCCGTGATCGCGCCGGTGCGCATGTCGGTGAGGTGGCTCCCGTCGACGATCGCCTTCGGAACGCCCGTCGTCGGATCCATCAGCAGCAGCAGCCCGAGCTCGGACGGCAGGCCGTGCTGGTAATTGTCGACGAAGTCGCCGATCACCTTCACGCCGGCGTAGTTCACGGGCGCCCGGAAGGCGCCCCGCAGCACGTTGAAATGGCCGTTGGCGGCCCGCGGCTCGAGATGCATCCGCGGCTCGATCACCGCCTCGCCCCGCCCCTGCGCGGCGAGCCCGCTCTCGACCGCGGCCAGGATCTCGTCGTCCGTGAGCGCCAGCGCCTCGACGTCGAGGGCGTTCAAAAAGGTGAGATAAAGCGGCGGCATGAGGTCTCCTCGGCAGCCGTCATAGCGAGGCGGAGCATCCTCGTCAGGGGGCGTCGCGGCGTCGGACCCCGCGACCGCGTGGGCGGTGGGGACCAATCGCGGCGCGCGGCGGGATATGCCAAGAGACGGACATCCGGCGCCGGACGGGAAAGAGCCCGGGCGCTGACTCAAGGAGAGACGAGCATGGACGGGTTGCCGACCGAAACCAAAGCCGGCGCGTGCCCGGTGGCGCACGGCGCCCGCGGTCGCCGCAATCGCGACTGGTGGCCGGAGGCCTTGAGCCTCGAGAGCCTGAACCAGCACGCGCCGCGGTCGAACCCGATGGGCGAGGCGTTCGACTACGCGAAGGCGTTCGAGAGCCTCGACCTCGACGCGGTCATCGCGGACCTGCACGCGCTCATGACGGATTCACAGGATTGGTGGCCGGCCGATTTCGGCCATTACGGCGGCCTCTTCATCCGTCTCGCCTGGCACAGCGCCGGCACCTACCGGACGACGGACGGCCGCGGCGGCGCCGGCGGCGGCCAGCAGCGCTTCGCGCCCCTCAATTCCTGGCCGGACAACGCCAATCTCGACAAGGCGCGCCGGCTCCTTTGGCCGATCAAGCAGAAATACGGGCAGAACCTGTCCTGGGCCGACCTTTACGTCCTGGCCGGCAACGTCGCGCTCGAATCGATGGGCTTCAAGACCTTCGGATTCGGCGGCGGGCGCGCCGACACCTGGGAGCCCGAGGAGCTGTTCTGGGGTCCAGAAGGTACCTGGCTCGGCGACGACCGCTACTCGGGCGAGCGCCAGCTCCACGAGGCGCTGGGCGCGGTCCAGATGGGCCTCATCTACGTCAACCCGGAAGGGCCGACCGGGAAGCCTGACCCGGTCGCGGCCGCCCGCGACATCCGCGAGACGTTCGCCCGGATGGCGATGAACGACGAGGAGACGGTCGCGCTCATCGCCGGCGGCCACACCTTCGGTAAGACCCACGGGGCGGGCGACCCGTCCTTCATGGGCCCCGAGCCCGAAGGCGCGGTGATCGAGGACCAGGGCCTCGGCTGGCGCTCGAAGCACGGCACCGGGTTCGGCGCCGACGCCATCACGGGCGGGCCCGAGGTGATCTGGTCGCAGACCCCGACAAAGTGGAGCAACTACTACTTCGACAATCTGTTCAACTTCGAATGGGAGCTGGAGAAGAGCCCGGCCGGGGCCTGGCAATGGGTCGCCAAGGACGCGCCCGCGGACGTGCCGGACCCGTTCGACGCGGCGAAGACGCACCGGCCGCGGATGCTGACGACGGACCTCTCCATGCGGTTCGACCCGGCCTACGAGGCGGTCTCGCGCCGCTTCCACCAGAACCCGGATCACTTCGCGGACGCATTCGCCCGGGCCTGGTTCAAGCTGACCCACCGCGACATGGGGCCGATCAACCTCTATCGCGGGCCGCTCGTGCCCAAGGAGGTCCTGATTTGGCAGGACCCGCTCCCGGCTGTCGACCATCCGCTCGTGGACGAGGCCGACATCGCGGCCCTGAAGGACAAGGTGCTGGCCTCCGGCCTCACGGTCCCGCAGCTCGTCTCGACCGCCTGGGCGTCCGCGCCGACCTTCCGGGGCTCCGACAAGCGGGGCGGCGCCAACGGCGCGCGGATCCGCCTCGCGCCGCAGAAGGATTGGCGGGTGAACGAGCCGGCGAAGCTCGCCAAGGTGCTCGAGACGCTCGAGGGCATCCGGGCGGCCTTCAACGGCTCGGCGACGGGCGGCAAGAAGATCTCGCTCGCCGACCTCATCGTGCTCGCTGGCGCGGCCGGGGTGGAGAAGGCCGCGAAGGATGCCGGCATCTCGCTCGCGGTGCCGTTCGCGCCCGGCCGGACGGACGCCGCGGCCGAGCAGACCGACGCCGAATCCTTCGCGCCACTCGAGCCGCGCTCGGACGGCTTCCGCAACTGGCGCCCGGCCGACCGACCGCATTTCATGGCGCCGGAAGAGTCGCTCGTCGACCGGGCGCAGCTCCTGCGGCTCAGCGCGCCGGAGATGACGGCGCTCGTCGGCGGCCTGCGCGTCCTCGGGGCGAACGCGGAGGACGCGACAGAGGGCGTGTTCACCGACCGCGTCGGGCAGCTGACGAACGACTTCTTCGTCAACCTCCTCGACATGCGCACCGAATGGCAGCCGACCGGCTCCGACAACCTTTTCGAGGGCCGGGATCGCAAGACCAAGGAGCGGCGCTGGACGGCGACGCGCGTCGACCTCATCTTCGGGTCGCATTCGCAGCTGCGGGCGCTGGCCGAGGTCTATGCCTGCAACGACGCCAAGGAGAAGTTCGCCCACGATTTCGTGGCGGCCTGGACCAAGGTCATGAACGCGGACCGGTTCGACCTCCTTCACTGACCACCCCGCCGGGCGGCGCATGAGCGCCGCCCGGCGCTTCGATTCCGGACGGAGCGAGGATCCTTCGGCGCGCGACCGAACCGCTAAGCTTGTGGCGAGTTATCGAGCGCGCTCTCGCTCACCGGATCCCTGCATGCCCGACGGCTCCAAGACCGCCGCTCCCCTGACCTCGGGCGCGGCGCCCCGACGCGCGGCGTCGCGCATTCACGAGGGTCTGCCGCACCCGCTCGGGGCGAATTGGGACGGGCTCGGGGTCAATTTCGCCCTGTTCTCGGCCCACGCCACGAAGGTGGAGCTCTGCCTGTTCGACAATGACGGGCAGACGGAGCTCGAGCGGATCGCCCTTCCGGAATACACGGACGAGGTCTGGCACGGCTATCTGCCTGAGGCGCGGCCCGGGACCGTCTACGCCTACCGGGTGCACGGCCCCCACGAGCCCGAAGCCGGGCACCGCTTCAACCCGCACAAGCTGCTTCTCGACCCTTACGCGAAGCAGCTCGTCGGCGAGCTCAGCTGGGACCCGGCGGTCTTCGGCTATGTCGCGGGGACGGACGACCTCTCGCTCGACGAGCGCGACAGCGCCCGCTTCATGCCGAAATGCCGGGTGATCGACCCGGCCTTTACCTGGGGGCGCGAGCAGAAGCCGGCGGTGCCCTGGGAGCGCACGATCTTCTACGAGACGCATGTCCGCGGCTACACGATGCGGCATCCGGCGGTGCCGGAGACGCTGCGCGGCACCTTCTCGGGCCTCGGGATTCCGGAGGTCATCGCCTACATTCGCAGCCTCGGCGTCACCTCCGTCGAGCTCCTGCCGATCCACGCCTTCGTGGACGACGACTTCCTGCTGCAGAAGGGCCTCAGGAACTACTGGGGCTACAACACGATCGGCTTCTTCGCCCCGCAGCCCCGCTACATGGCGACGCCCTTCGTCAACGAGTTCAAGGAGATGGTCGCCAAGTTCCACGACGCCGGACTCGAGGTGATCCTGGACGTCGTCTACAATCACACCGCCGAAGGCAACGAGATGGGCCCGACCCTCTCGTTCAAGGGCATCGACAACGCATCCTACTATCGATTGCTGCCCGATAAGCCGCGTTATTACATCAACGATACCGGCACCGGGAACACGCTCAACTTGAGCCACCCGCGCGTCCTGCAGATGGTGACGGATTCGCTGCGCTATTGGGTGCAGGAGATGCGGGTCGACGGCTTCCGCTTCGACCTCGCGACCATTCTCGGACGCGAGCCTTACGGCTTCGACGAGGGCGGCGGGTTCCTGGATTCCTGCCGGCAGGACCCGGTGCTGTCCTCCGTCAAGCTCATCGCGGAGCCCTGGGACGTCGGGCCCGGCGGTTACCAGGTCGGCGCCTTCCCGCCGGGCTGGGCGGAGTGGAACGACCGTTATCGCGACACGGTGCGGGCCTATTGGCGGGGGGACGACGGCATGCTCCCGGAGCTCGCCTCGCGCTTCACCGCCTCGGCGGACAAATTCAACAAGCGCGGCCGCCGGCCCTGGGCCTCCGTGAACTTCATCACGGCCCATGACGGCTTCACGCTGCGCGATCTCGTCTCCTACAACGACAAGCATAATGAGGCGAACGGCGAGAACAACCAGGACGGGCACTCGCACAACCTGTCCAACAATTACGGCGTCGAGGGGCCGACGGAGGATGCGGAGATCCGCGAGGTGCGCATGCGGCAGATGCGCAACCTGATCGCGACGCTCTTCCTGTCCCGCGGGACGCCTTTGCTGCTCGCCGGCGACGAGTTCGCCCGCACCCAGGGCGGCAACAACAACGCCTATGCGCAGGACAGCGAGATCGGCTGGATCGACTGGGGTGTGGATGAGGAGGGGCGGACGCTCGCCGAGTTCACCCGCGTCCTGATCCAGCTGCGCCAGGCGCTGCCCATGCTTCGCCGCGGCCGCTTCCTGACGGGCACCTACGACGAGCAGCTCGGGGTCAAGGACGTCACCTGGCTGTCGGCCTCGGGCGAGGAGATGACGCCCGAGCATTGGGGCGACGCGCATGCGCGCTGCCTCGGCGTCCTCCTCGACGGACGGGCGCAGGAGAGCGGCATCCCGCGTCCCGGCACGGACGCGACGCTGCTTCTCGTGCTCAACGCCTATCACGACGTCGTCTCGTTCAAGCTGCCGGAAGCGGTCGGCGGCCACGGCTGGCTGTGCCTCCTCGACACGAACCAGCCGGACCTCGTCGAGCCGACCCCGTTCGACGAAGGGCATGATTACCAGGTGACGGGCCGCTCGCTCCTCCTGTTCATGCTGCGTCCGGACGAGCCCAAGGGGCGCAGCACGGCGGCCGGACGCTCGTTTCGCCACGTCCTGCGCGAGCTGCAACGCGCTCAGGGCGGCGGCCTCGCCATGCCCGAGCCGGGTGGTTAAGAGGGCATTGACCCTATGCGGCGCTTTCGATCGACCCCGCCCGAACGGCCCGAGGCAAGGCTCCGTTGAAGATGACGCGAGACGCCTCGCTTCCTCGGGAACCTTCGCCCATGCTCGATCGTCAAGTTTTGGACCATCTCGGCCGTTTGCTGAACGCGCTCTACGGCACCCTATATGATGGGGAGCCCGGAGCCGGTGCCGACGGGGCCGAGCGGATCGAGCGATTGATCGCTCAGCTCGTGACAGAGGACGTGGCGAAGGAATGAGCGTTGAACCGGAGATCCGCGACGACATGCTGGCGGCCTTGCCGAGCTTGCGCGCGTTCGCGATCTCGCTCTGCGGCAATGTCGATAAGGCGGACGATCTTGTCCAGGACACCATCATGCGGGCCTGGGCGGCGATCGACCGCTTCGAGCGCGGCACGAATCTGAACGCCTGGCTCTTCACGATCCTGCGCAACCTGTACTTCTCGAACCTGCGCAAGGGAAAGCGGGAGGTCGAGGACGTCGACGGCGCCTATGCCGGGCGCCTGTCGAGCCTGCCCGAGCAGGACGGCCGGGCCGACATGAACGACTTCCGCGCCGCCCTCGCCCGCCTCGCTCCAGACCAGCGCGAGGCGCTGCTGCTCGTCGGCGCGCAGGGCTTCTCCTACGAGGAGACGGCGGAGATCATGGGCTGCGCGATCGGCACCGTGAAGAGCCGCGTCAACCGCGCCCGGGTGCGGCTCGCGGAGCTTCTCGCCGTCGAGGAGGTCGAGGATCTCGGCCCCGACCGGATGACCATCGCGGCGCTCCAGACCACCTGACACGTGCTTGCATGCGGGCTCGGTCGAGGGCATCGGTCCTCGATCGACATAGCGAG
>JAFAPJ010000240.1 GCA_019247255.1 Methylobacteriaceae bacterium
GTGATCTGCGTCAACCTGAACGGCGACCTGCGCATGCGCGGCGGCACCGTGATCCAGCAGACCGAGCCTGAGCCCGTGCCCCTCGCGGATCCCGAGGAGCCGCGAGCCCGACGCTTCCCGTTCCCATTCCTGGACGGCGGCCAGCGCAAGCCGCCCCGACCGCAGGCTATGGCGGCACCCGGGATCGCGGCCGTCATGATCGACGCCTTCAACATCACGCAGGACCGGATCTCGCGCTCGCGGCTCGCCGGCGACCCGCCCGACATCATGATCGCGCCGAAGCTCGCCCGGATCGGCCTGTTCGAGTTCCACCGGGCGGCCGAGTGCATCGAGCTCGGCCGGCAAGCCGCTGAGCGCGCCCTCCCGGACATCCGCGACTACCTGGACGCCGCGAGCGAGCTGCCCGAGCCGCGCGATCCCCCTCAGGCGGTCGCGATATAGTCCCGCATCGCCTCGTGCTCCGCCGCGATCTGGGCGAGCCGATGCTTCACGATATCGCCGATCGACACGATGCCCTGGAGCCGGCCGCTCTCGACCACAGGAACGTGCCGGAACTTGCCGCGGGTCATCAGGTCCATGAGCTCGTCGAGCCCGCAGGACGGACGGCAGGTCACGACCTCGGCCGTCATGCGCCGCGACACCGGCTCGCCGAGGGCGCCCGCCCCCGCTTCCGCCACGGCCCGGACGACATCGCGCTCGGATAGAATGCCGGCGACCTGCCCGCCGTCGTCCGTCACCACGACGGCGCCGATGCGGTGACGGTGAAGCATCTCGGCCGCGTCCGCCAGGCTCTGCTCGGGCGCGATCGTCACGACGTGCCGGCCCTTTCCGGCGAGGATCTCCTCGATCGCCATGCTGTTTCCTCCTTCGGCGGGCGGGCTTGGCGCCCGCTCTCGGAGACGATCATGAGCCCGCCCGGGCACGCCTTCAAGCGGGCGGGCCCAGCGGATCGGATCGGCGGTCGAGGAACGGGAAGGTGAGGAGCCCGGCGATGAGGCCGCCGATATGCGCCTCCCAGGCGATGCCGGCCCCGCCGGCGATCCCGAGCGGCTCGGCGAGGAGCCCGACCACGACGTTGATCGCGAGCCAGGAGGCGAGAAAGAGGAGCGCCGTCCGGTTCGCTGCGAGCCGCGCCATCCGGGCCGCGAACCCCCTGGGCGTCGGCAGGGCCGGATGGTCGAACGCGAACAGGGCGGCAGCCGCCATGAGCCCGGACACGACCGCGGAGGCGCCGATCATCGGCTGAAGCCCGAGCGGGTTCGCCAGCCAATGCGCGAGCGCCCCGCCGACCGCGGTGGCGAGAGCGAGGAACCCGGTCCGGGCCGGACCGAGCCGTCGCAGGACCGGCGCACCGAAAGCCGCGAGCCAGACGCAGTTGAGGACGACATGCGCCCAGGATCCGTGCAGCGCCGCGTAGGCCGCGAAGGACCAGAGATGCGGCCCGGGCCGCGCCAGCACGAACCGCGCATAGCTTTCGCGCAGCTCCCCGAAAGCGTCGTCGCTGACCCCCTCCGAGAGGGCCCGGACGAGCTCGTCCGGGCTCGCGTGCCCGAGCGCCACCGACCAGCGCCCGGGCAGGAACCCGTAATCGAGGACGAGCCGCAGGTCCGTCTGGTCCGGCAGCAGGCTGCGCATGCCGTGGATCGCGAGCAGGGCCAGGATGGCGAGAAGGAGCGCGCCCGGCAGGTTGAAGGCCGGCTCGCGGCCGGGCGGCGAGGAATGTTGCATCGCATCACTCAGGTGGTCGCCGGGCGACCCGGCGCAAGTGGGCACGCTCGGCCGTTAACCTTTCCGAAACCTTCGCCTCCGCCGCCGGCGGCCGGCATGGCACATGCGGGAGAGCGGGACGTTCGCCGCCCGGGTCCCGCGCCGGGCCCGGTTCGTCCCGCCCCAAGACAGCCTGAGCTTCGGCCCGGAGGATCATGAAACACACGACCTCCCGCCTGCTCTTCGCCTATTGGGACGGACTCCGGCGCGAGCGGGCCGCGCCGGATCGCGCCGAGATCGCGCCCGGCGCCATTCGCCACATCCTGGCCGACACCTTCATCCTGGCGGCCGAGGGCGAGGACCGCGCGACCTTTCGGCTCGCCGGCACGCGGTGCGACGCCCTCTTCGGGCGCCGGCTCCAAGGAACGGCCTTCCGCGATCTCTGGCCGGCGGACGCCGCGGCCGAACCTGACAAGCTCGTCGCGACCGTCACGGCCGAGACGGCCGGTCTCGTGGTCGGGCTTCTGGGACAGGCGAGCTTCAACCAGACGCTGCCGCTCGAGCTTCTTCTGCTTCCGCTGCGCTATCGCGGCCAACCCCACGTGCGACTGATCGGAACGTTCTCGCCCGCCTCCCTGCCGAGCTGGATCGGATTGACGCCGATCGAGCATGTCGAGACGACCTCGCTGAGGGTCGTCACGATCGGCCGGAGCGGACGGCACGCGGGCGCCGGCGTCGCCGGCCCGCCGCAATCGGAGCTCCGGCGACCCGTCCTGGTTGTTCATGAGGGCGGACGGCGCTGAGTTTCAGCCGCGCGCAAGCGCGCGTTAACCGCAAGCTCCCTAGCCTGCAGGGCCGGTTACGGAGCCTTTCCGCCGCATGTCTGCGCAGCACGCCAGGGTCCCGCGCGCCCAATCAAAGCCTGCCGAGCGCCGGCGCTTCCAGCGCGTCGCCGTCACGCTGCTCGGCCGCTACATGCTGGTCGACCGGCGCGAGTTCCCCTGCCAGACGGTCGACATGTCGCCGGGCGGCGTGCTCCTCGTCGCGCCGGTCCGGGGCGAGATCGGAGACCGGGTCATCGCCTATCTCGAGCATGTGGGCCGCGTGGAGGGCATCATCCGCCGTCACGTGCCGCAAGGCTTCGCGATGTCGATCTCGGCCACGGCCCACAAGCGGGACAAGCTCGCCTCCCAGCTGACCTGGCTGGCGAACCGACAGGTGCTGGGCCTCCCCGAGGACCGGCGCCACGAGCGGATCACGCCGCGAAACCAAGCCGTCGTCGTGAAGCTCGAGAACGGGCGCGAATTTCCGGCGATCCTGGTCGACATCTCAATGTCGGGCGCGGCTTTGTCGACGGACCATCGGCCGCCGCTCGATTCCGCGGTCCTCCTCGGCTCGACGCCCGGCAAGGTCGTCCGGCATTTCGGACACGGCATCGCA
>JAFAPJ010000249.1 GCA_019247255.1 Methylobacteriaceae bacterium
CGCGTCGGCGGCATATCGGCCCCGCCCTCGCAAGACGAGCCGGACGAGCCATATTGCGTTGCAACGTGATGATTGTGCGCCGCGATAAGAGCAGGCGGCGTCCGGACGAGGAACGGTTGAATGGCAGGTTTGGCGGATACGACGCTGCGGCTCGCGCGCGGCAAGCGTCTCTGGGAAGGCCTGGCGCGTGCCGCGGGCCGGGCGGCGGCCGAGGACGTCCCGACGCGACTCGCGACCGTCCCGAATTTCGGAGCCAATCCGGGCGGGCTCGACATGCTGGTCTACCGGCCGGACGGCATGGCCGCGCGCCCGCCGCTCGTTGTCGTGCTCCATGGCTGTCAGCAGAGCGCCGGCGGCTATGATCTCGGCGCCGGCTGGTCGCAGGTCGCGGACCGGCACGGCTTCATGCTGCTTCTGCCGCAGCAGCGCAGCGCGAATAACCCGAACCGCTGCTTCAACTGGTTTCAGCCGCACGATGTGGCGCGGGGCGGCGGCGAGGCGGCCTCGATCCAGCATATGATCGAGCACCTCGTCGCCCACGAGAACGTCGATCCGGCCCGGGTCTACGTCACGGGGCTCTCGGCCGGTGGCGCGATGGCGGCGGCTTTGCTCGCCGCCTATCCGGAGACCTTCGCGGGCGGCCAGATCATCGCGGGCCTGCCTTTCGGCACGGCGACGAACGTCCGGCAGGCGCTCGAATCGATGGCGACCGCCCGCGAGCTCTCGCCCCGGGACTGGGGCGACCGCGTGCGGGCCGCCTCACCCCATCGCGGGCCGTGGCCCACGGTCTCGGTCTGGCACGGCGACCAGGACCGGGTGGTGGTGCCGGGCAACGCGGACGCGCTCGCCGCGCAATGGCGGGACGTCCACGGCCTGCCCGCCGAGCCGACCCGCCGCGAGCGGCTCGGCCGGCACGATCGCCTCGTCTGGGAGGACGCAGCCGGTCGTCCCGTCCTCGATCAGGTCGTGATCCATGGCATGGGGCACGGAACGCCCCTCAGGCCGGGCCAGGGCCGCGACGGCTGCGGCCGGGCGGGGCCCTTCCTCCTTGATGTCGGGCTGTCATCGACGCTGCACGCGGCCCGGGCCTGGGGATTGACGGAGCTTGAGGTCTCCGCGCGGGCGGCGGCCGCGCCTGCCGCGCGCCCGGACGCGCCTGCCCCGGCGGCAGGGCGCCTGCCCGTACCGGCTGCGGGCCAGCCCTCCAGGCCCGAGCGCCCCGAGGCCGACGCCGCGCCTCACCCGGATGGGCTCGGCGAGGACCTGCTGGACGGCCTGCGCCGGGTCGGCGTCAAGCCGGGCGTGCTCGGGGTGATCCAGGGCGCGTTCCGCTCGGCCGGCCTGATCCGCTGAGCGGCGGCGACGGGCAGGGCGGGACTGGATGCGTCCGGCCCTGCCAGTCGCGGACCGTCCGGCCTTCCGGGTCGAGAAAAGCGGGCCCGACCGGCGACTTGCCGTGCCCGCCCGGGATGTCCAGCACGTAGTCGGGCTGACAGAGGCCCGAGACTCGGCCGCGCAACCCCCCGACGAGCGCCTGACCCTCGGCAAGGCCCGTGCGCAGATGCGCGGTGCCCGGCGCCGGGTCGCCGTGGTGGAGGTAATAGGGCTTGACCCGGGCCTCCACGAAGGCGCGCATCAAGGCCTCGAGGGTCGCGGGGTCGTCGTTGACGTCGCGCAGCAGCACCGATTGGGAGAGAAGCGGGATGCCGGCCGCGACGAGGCGGGCGCAGGCCGCGCGCGCCGCTGGCGTCAGCTCGCGCGGGTGGTTCGCGTGGAGGACGAGCCAGGTCGCGAGCTCCGGCCGCACGAGCGCGCGGGCGAGAGCCGCCGTGACGCGCTCCGGATCCGCGACCGGCAGGCGCGAATGGACGCGCAGCGCCTTCACGTGCCCGGTCGCGGCGAGCGCGTCGGCGATGCGGGCGAGCCGGCGCGGCGACAGGACGAGCGGGTCGCCCCCCGACAGGATCACCTCCCAGATCGCGGGCGTCGCCCGGATGTAGTCGAGCGCGCGGGCGAGCGCGGCAGGCGACAGCGCCTCGGCGCCCGGCCCGACCGCCTCGCGGCGGAAGCAGAAGCGGCAATAGACCGCGCAGACCTGGACGGGCTTGAGCAGGACGCGGTCCGGATAGCGATGCACGATTCCGGGCACGGGCGAATGCGCCTCATCCCCGATCGGATCCGCCAGCTCGCCGGGCGCCGTCTCGAGCTCGGCCGGGTTGGGCACATATTGGCGCGCGATAGGGTCCGCGGGGTCGGCGGGGTCGATGAGCGCGACGACGGCCGGCGTCAGCGAGACGGCGTAGCGGGCGGCGACGCGGGCGAGCGCGGTTTCGCGTTCGGGCGGGACGAGCCCGCGGGCGGCGAGCGCCTCCGCGCTGCGGATCGTGCGATCGGGGGTCATCGCGGTCGGATAGCACGGGGCGGAGAGCTGGAAACCGGGCCCCGCGCGCCCTATTCTCTCCCCATGCCCGCTTTCGCCGCCGCGACCGGAGTCCGCCTGTGACCTGGGTTTCCGAGGTCGTCCGCCCCAAGATCAAGACGCTGTTCAAGCGCGAGACGCCAGAGAACCTCTGGGTCAAGTGTCCGGATACGGGCCAGATGGTCTTCCAGAAAGACGTGGAGGCGAATCTCTGGGTCATCCCCGGTTCGGACCACCACCTGCGCATCAACGCCACGCAACGCCTGAAGATCACCTTCGACGGCGGGACCTGGCTCGACGTGCCCCTGCCCGACGTCGCGACCGATCCGCTGAAGTTCCGCGACGAGAAGCGCTACGTCGACAGGCTCAAGGACGCGCGCGCCAAGACCGGGCAGAAAGACGCCTTCAAGGTCGGCTACGGCCGGGTCGACGGCCTGCCCATGACCATCGCGGCCCAGGATTTCGACTTCATGGGCGGCTCGCTGGGGCTCGCGGCGGGCGAGGCGTTCCTGAAGGGCGTCGAGACCGCGATCGAGAAGCGCACGCCCTTCCTGCTTTTCGCGGCCTCAGGCGGCGCCCGCATGCAGGAGGGCATCTTCTCGCTCATGCAGATGCCCCGCACGACGGTCGCGGTGAGGCGGCTCAACGCGGCGCGCCTCCCCTACCTCGTCGTGCTCACGAACCCGACGACCGGCGGCGTCACGGCCTCCTACGCGATGCTCGGCGACGTCCACCTCGCCGAGCCCGGCGCGCTCATCGGTTTCGCGGGCCCGCGGGTGATCGAATCGACCATCCGCGAGAAGCTGCCGCCCGGCTTCCAGCGGGCCGAGTACCTGAAGGACCACGGCATGGTGGACCTCGTCCTGCATCGGCGCGACCTGAAAGCGACGATCGCGCGGCTCTGCCGCATCCTGACGAAGGCGCCGCTCGCGGCCGCCGAGACACCCCGGCTTGCGGAAGCGGCCGAGTAGCGCCACCGCCCCCGACCCGCATCCTCGATGGCGTCGTCCGACGAGATCATCGCGCGCGCGCTCGCGCTCCATCCGAAGCTGATCGACCTCTCGCTCGACCGAATGGACGGGCTCCTCGCGCGGCTCGGCCATCCGGAGCGCCGCCTACCGCCCGTGCTCCACGTCGCGGGCACCAACGGCAAGGGCTCGACCATCGCGTTCATGCGCGGGATCCTCGAGGCGGCCGGCCTCAAGGTTCACGTCTATACCTCGCCCCATCTCGTGCGCTTCCACGAGCGGATCCGCCTCGCGGGCCGGCTCGTCGACGAGGATCGGCTCGCCGCGACCCTCATCGAGGTCGAGCGCGTCAACGCGGGCGCGCCCGCGACGGTGTTCGAGGTCACGACGGCCGCCGCGTTCGCGCTCTTCGCGGACGAGCCCGCGGACGCGCTGCTCCTCGAGACGGGGCTCGGCGGCCGCGCCGACGCGACGAACGTCGTGGCGAGGCCCGCCGCGGCCGTCGTGACGCCCGTCGGCTTCGACCATGCCGAGTTCCTGGGCGCGACGATCCCGGCGATCGCGGGTGAGAAGGCCGGCATCTTCAAGCGCGGCTGCCCGGCCGTGATCGCGCCGCAGGACTATCCCGAAGCCGACGAGGTGCTGGAGACACGGGCGCGCGCGGCCGGGGCCGGCCCGGTCCGGGTCGGCGGGCAGGACTTCACCATCCATGCCGAGCGCGGGCGCCTCGTCTACGAGGACGAGGACGCGCTGCTCGACCTCCCGGTGCCGCGGCTCGTCGGACGGCATCAGTACGTGAACGCCGGGACGGCTGTCGCGGCCATCCGGGCCTCGTCCTTCGGCGGCCTGCCGACCGAGGCCTACGAGCGCGGCATCGCCGGGGCCTCGTGGCCGGGCCGGCTGCAGCGGCTCACCCGCGGGCGGCTCCTCGACGCGCTGCCGCCCGGCGCCGAGCTCTGGCTCGACGGCGGCCACAACATCGACGGCGCGCGCGCGGTCGCAGGCGCGCTCGCCGATCTCGAGGACCGGAGCTCGGCGCCGCTCGTGCTGATCTGCGGGCTGCTGCAGCGCAAGGACGCGGACGGATACCTGGCGCAGTTCCGGGGACTCGCCCGCGAGGTCGTGGCGGTCCCGGTCGCCCGGGAAGCCTCGAGCCGCGATCCGACCGAGCTCGCGGCGATCGCCGAGCGGCTCGGGCTCAGGGCCACCACGGCGCCCGGGATCGTCGCTGCGCTTCGCTCGCTCGACGCTACGATCTGGGACCGGGCGCCGCGCGTGCTCGTGTGCGGTTCGCTCTACCTCGTGGGCGAGGCGCTCGCGCTGAACGAGACCCCGCCCGAGTAGAGCGTGACCGGGCTGACGCGGTCGTCAGGCGACGGCCGCGGCCTTCTCGATCCAGCGCGAGAGGTCGCCCTTGGGGCGGGCGCCGACCATCTGGTCGACCTTCTTGCCGTCCTTGAAGATGAAGAGCGTCGGGATCGACCGAATGCCGAGCTGGGAGGCGATGCCCGGGTTCTCGTCGATGTTGACCTTCGCGATTTTCACCTTGCCCTGCATCTCGCTCGAGATCTCCTCGAGCGCCGGACCGATCATCCGGCACGGACCGCACCACTCGGCCCAGAAATCGACGACCACCGGCTCGGCCGACTTGAGCACGTCCGTCTCGAAGGACTGATCCGTCACTTTCACGGTCGCCATAGGACACCTTTGCGAACGGGACGGCGGAAAGCCGTCCGCGATTATGGCAGACCTATGAAGGCCGGTCCGGCGGGTCAAGCGGCCGAATGTGCGGGGCCGCACAGGCCCGCGAGCGACGTCTCGAACGCCTCAGCGCTCGGCGCGACGATCCGCGGTCCCTCGGTCCAGACGAGCCAGGCCTCGACCGGACGGTGTGGTTCCATCTCGGAGAGGAGCGCCCGATAGAGCGCGAGCTGGCCGAGATAGGCGGCCGGAAGCGGCGTCTCGGGCGCGCCCGTCTTGAAGTCGGCGACGAGGACGCGATCCGGCAGGACCGCCAGGCGGTCGACCTGGCCGGAGACCTCCCGGGTCTCTCCCGAGGGAAGCCTGATCGTGCCGGCGATCGGCGCCTCGGCCCGCGAGCCCGGACCGAAGAGCGGCGCGAGATCGGGATGCGCCAGGACCGCGAGGGCTTCCGCGACGGCGCCGTCGCGGAGCCCGGCCGGCAGGTTCGCCGCGCGGATAGCGGCGAGGCGTGCGGCCGCGGTCTCGTGCTCCGACGCGGGCAGGTCGGCAAGATGCTCGAGGAGCGCATGGACCAGGAGGCCGCGCCGACGCGCGAGCGCTCCGCCGCCGGCTGTCCGGCGCTGCTCCGGATCGCGCTCCGCTGCGCCGAGCGCGCCCGAAGGGCGCAAGGGCGGGCGAGGCTCCGGTTCGGGCGGCACGGGCGCGTGCAGCCAGCCCGGGACGTCGAGCGCGAGGCTGTTCGCCCCTTCCTCCCCGGTCCGCCCGGGATTCCGGGCCAGGCCCGTCGCATCCGTCCACACGAAGGTCGGCCCGTAGCCGTGATCGACCTCGGTCCATTCCGCGGCGGCGGCCGCGAAGCCGCGCCGGACCATGGCGCACCAGGCCTCGTCGGGCTCGCTCCGGCCGGCATAGGGCGCCAGCACGAGACGATCCTTGGCCCGGGTCATCGCGACGTAGAGGAGGCGGTTGTGCTCCTCCAGCTCGCGTTGCCGGGCGGCCTCCCGGGCGCTCGCGAGCACCGCGCAATCATATGGGCGCCCGGGCGACCAGACGGGAAACGGCGGCTCGTCCTCACCCCGCGGGAGCGCCACGAAGGGCGAGCCCGGCCCGCTCACCTCGCAGCCGTCGATCACGATGACGATCGGGGCTTCGAGCCCCTTGGCGCCGTGCACCGTCATGACCCGGATCTCGTCGCCGGTCGCGTCCATGTCGCGCTTGATCGTGTGCTCGGCCGCCTCGAAGCGGGCCAGGAAGGATGCGAGCGAGGGAGCCTCGGGGCCGCTCTCGGCCGTTTCCGCCTCGCACAGGAAGGCGTCGATCGCGTCCGCGGCCTCGCCGCCGAGCCGGGCGACGAGCCGGCGCCGGCCACCGCCGGGGCCGAGAAGCGCCGCGTAGAAGCCGAACGGGCCGTGCGCGCGGGCGAGCGCGCGCCAGCCGTCCAGCGTGCTCGCGGCTTCGCGCGCCGCCGCGTCTCCGGCCTCGGCGCACCGGGCGAGCGCGTCCGCGAGGCTCTCGGCCTCGCCGCGATCGGCCGCGATCCGGATAAGGTCGTCGTCGTCGAGCCCGACGAGCGGCGATTTCAGGGCCGCGGCGAGCGCGAGGTCGTTCGCGGGCAGGAGCGCCGCCTGGCCCGCGGCCACGAGATCGTTCACGGCGAGATGCTCGCCGATGTCGAAGCGGTCAGCGCCCGCGACGGGCAGGCCCGCCGCCTTGCAGGCCCGGATGGCCGCGAAGAAGGCCGGGCCGCGCTTGCGCGCGAGAACCAGGACATCGCCCGGCCGCCAGACCCGGCCCGTCTCGTCGCCGCGCGTCGTCCAGTGCCGGATCGCGGCCGCCACGCGCTTCGCGACCTTGACGGCCGGCGCCTCCTCGTCCGGCACGTCGAGCGGGATCGACCAGGCGTCCGGATCCTCGTTCCGCTCCGCCCGGCGCTCCGTCGGCCAGATCTCGACATGGCCGGGCACGCGATCCCGGGCGCTGGTATGGGCGGTGCGGACCTCGTCGCCGAAGGAGAGGCCCCGATAATGCGCCGTGACCGCGAAGGTCATGTCGACCGCTCGCAGGATCGCCGGCGCGGACCGGAACGAGAGGTCGAGCCGGACATCCGCGAAGCGCAGCCGCGCACCCTCGACCTGCCCCATCCAGTGACGCCGGCTCTTCTCGAACCAGCGCGGGTCGGCGCCCTGGAAGGAGTAGATCGACTGCTTAGGGTCGCCGACCGCGAAGAGCGTGCGCGCCGCTCGGATAAGTCGGCCCTCGCCCGCCGTGAAATCCTCCGTCAGGTGCCGCAGGATCAGCCATTGGTCCGGGTTGGTGTCCTGCGCCTCGTCGACCAGCACGTGGTCGATGCCGCGGTCGAGCTTGTAGAGGACCCAGGCCGCCGAGAGGCTCTGGAGGAGCTTCAACGTGCGGGCGATGAGGTCACCGAAATCGAGAGCGCCGAGCCGTGCCTTGGCGGCCTCCGTCTCGCGGCGGATCGCGACGGCGAGAACCCAGAGCGCCTCCGTGCGCTCCGCGGCTTCGGCGGCGTTCAACGCGTCCTTCAGGGCGACGAGACGGGCCTGCTCGGCCGCGAGCCGGTCGCGGATGGCGGGATCGACCTTCTTGGTGCCGACGTCCTTCCGCGGTTCGCCTTTGTCCGTGAAGAAAACGGCGAGGTAGGGAGGCAGCGCCATCGCGAGATCGGGCGCGGCCGCTGACGCCTCGAGGTCGGCTGCGAGATCGGCGTCCTTCGGGCTCGCCGTGCGCCGAAACGCGGCTGCAACGGCGAGCCAGTCGGCGGGCCCCGCCCCGAGCAGGCTCTCGGCCAGCATGCGATGCCGGATCGCGTCCGGCCGATCGTCCGAGCCGAGCCCGAGGCGGCCGCGCAGCTCGGCCAGCGATGCGACGAGAGCGGCGGGATCCGCGGGCAGGCCCGGATGCGCGACCGCGTCGGTGAGCACCTTCGTCAGGCTCTCGCCCGCGGCCCATAGCCCCGCGACGCCGAGGGCCCAGCTGAGCCGCTCACGCCCCGCGCCCCCGAGCGCCGCTTCCGTCAGCACGCGGCCCCGCGCGAGCGCGGCGAGCTCGGCCGCCTTCGAATCGTCCAGGACGGCGAAACGCGCCGGGACCTCGGCCTCGAACGGGACGAGGTGGAGGAGGCGCTCGCAAAAGGCGTGGATCGTCTCGATCTTGAGCCCGCCCGGCGTCTCCACGGCCCGGGCGAAGAGCCGCCGCGCCCGCGCCAGAACCGAGCGATCGGCCCGCTCGCCGGTCATCGCCTCGATGCGGTCCCGCAGATCCGGATCAGGCAGCGTGACCCAGGAGCCCAGCTCGCCGAAGACCCGGATCGTCATGTTCGCGGCCGCGGCCTTCGTGAAGGTCAGGCAGAGGATGCGAGCGGGCGGCGCGCCGTCGAGCAGGAGCCGGATCACCCGGTCCGTCAGGACCTTCGTCTTGCCCGCGCCCGCATTGGCCGAGACCCAGGCCGAGGCCGCGGGATCGGCCGCGAGGCGCTGGTTGCGGAGGGTCGCGACCGGGATCGAGAAGGGCGCGTTCACGCGGCCGCTCCCTCGCTCTCGCCATCGAGCGACCATTCCTTGACGCGCGCCAGATGGTCGTAGGCCGCGAAGCGCGCGGCGAATTGCGGGTAGGGCCGCGAGAGATAGCCCGCGCCATCCCGCCCATAGCGGCGAACGAGCTCCGTCAGGCCCGCGAGGTGCTCGGCCGCGATCTCGTCGAGGCTCCGCTTGTCCCTGGGCGGGGGCGCGACCGGGCAGAGCGTCATCGTCGCGCGTCCGCCGATCTTCACGTGAAGGAGGTCGGGGCAGGCTCGCGACGCTGGGACGTCCCTGAACCCGCCGGCGCGCAGGATCGCGGCCTCGAGCGTCATCTGGGGCGAGAAGCCGGCCGCGATCGCCCGGTTGCTCGGCGGCGTCCCGGTCTTGAAGTCGATGACCGCGCCCGTTCCGTCGAGCCCGGTCTCGACCCGGTCCGCCCGGGCGACGAGGGCGAAGCTGTCGTCCGGCGCGATCTCGATCTCGAGCCGGCCCGGCACCTCGACGGCGAGCCCGGACAGGCGGGCGCGGCGCTCGCGCTCCCAGTCAAGATAGACTGGGACGAAGCGCTCGAAGGCCGGCCACCAGAGCGCGTGGAGCTCGGGGTACGCTTCCCCGAGCGGCCCGAAGACGTCGAGCCCGATCTGAAGGAGCGCGGCTTCGGCGTCCGGCGGCAACCCGGCCGGATGCCGGGTCGCGAAGGTCGCCAGGATCGCGTGGATGGCCGTCCCGCGATCGGCAGCAGAGGGCGGCACGGCGACCTGGTCGAGCGGGTCGAGCCGGAGAACGTGCCGGGCGTAGATCGCGTAGGGATCGCGCACGAGGGTCTCGATCTCGGTGACGCTGAGGCGGCGCGGAAAGCGCGCCGCGCCGGGCGTAGGAGCCGGACGTCGGACCGGGGGGGATGGAGCGGCGCGATCGAGCTCGGCGGCGAGAGTGAGGTAGCGCTCGCCGCGACTGCGCAGGGCGCCGTAGCGCGGCTCGCCCAGAAAGGCGCGCAGCCGCTCGAGAAAGCGCGACGGCACGGTCGGCTTGCCGCCGCGCTTGCGGGACCGGGTCACGATCGCGTCGCCCGTGGCGAGCGCCTGAACGAAATCGTGGGCCGTCTGCCCGATGCGCCGCTCGGGCGGCGACAGCCCGAGGGTCAGCCGCATCGGCCGGTTCAGGAAGGCGTCCGTCGTCGCGACCGGCGGCCAGATCGTCTCGTCGAGGCCGCCGAGAACCACGCGATCCACGTCGAGGAGCCGGGCTTCGAGCAGGCCCAGAATCTTCACCCGACGATGCGCCGACCGCGCCTCGGGTGCGAGGGTCCGGCCGCGCGCGAGCGAAGCGAAGAAGGCGGGGTAATCGGCGAAGCGGCCGAGGATCGAGCGGCCGGCCCCGTCCGCGACGGACGCCGCCGCGAGGTCGTCGAAGAGGCGGTCGAGCGCCTCGCGCGCGGCGTCCGGCTCCGTCCCGGCCTCCTCGGGACGGCTGGTCAGGGCCGCGACCGCGGCTTCGTGACGGCCCGCCAGCGCCACGAGATCGACGAGGCGGTCGTCGGGTTTCGGCCGGAAGTCCCCGAAGGCGGCGTCGAGGCGATCGAGGAGCTCGCGCGCGAGCTCCCAATCCCCCTCGGCCAACCGCCGCCGCGGCTCCGGATCCCGCCGGGAGCGCTCCCGCCGGCGCAGATCCAGGGCGGCCGCGAGCCCGGCGAGGCCCGGCCGCGGCGCAGGTCCGCGGCAGGCCGCGACCTCGAGCGCGCCGGCCGCGCGCTCGACGGTGTCGCGCGGCCATCCGAGCGTCAGCTCGGGATGGGCGAGAAGCGCGAGAAGCGCGCCCGGCTGGAAGTCTGACGCGGCCGCCTCGGCGGCCAGCCGCGCGAGCCGGCCCGCCGCGCTCTCCGCGAGCGCCCGGCCGGCGCTGTCCTCGACCGCGACGCCCCAGCGCCCGAGCTCGGCCGCGACGCGCGCCGCGAGGGCGCGGTCGGGCGTCACGAAGGCCGCGCGCCGTCCGGGCTCGGCCAGCGTCTCGCGCAGCGCGACCGCGATCGCGAGCGCTTCCTGGCGCTCGTCGGGCGCCTCCACGAGCACGAGGCCTTCGCTCCCCTTATCGGCCAGGATCGTGTGCTCGATGGGCGGGATCGCCGCCCAGGCATCCGTCGTCTCGGCCGGGCGCATGACCTCCGAGAGCAGCGCGCGCCGCGACGCGGTCCGGCCGTCCGCCGTCCCGAGCGCCGGCACTTCATGCCGGCCGAGACCAAGGTGCTCCTCGAGCAAGCGGCGCAGCCCGAATTGTGGATGGCCCCAGAGGCCGGCCGCGAACGCATCGTCCACGCCCCGGCGTGTCCCCGCGCGGGCCGGCGCGCCGATGGCGCGCCACCCGGCCTCGTCGAGGTCTTGATCGAGCCCGGGCAGCACGACGGCCCCGTGCGGCGCGCGCGCGATCGCGGCGAGGAGCCGCGCGGTCGCCGGAATGGAGCCGGTCGAGCCCGCCGCGACGACGGGACCGCCAGGCGGGCTCTCCCTGAGGCGCGCGGCCTCCCCGTCCAGCGCCGCGTTGCGGCGCCGGGCGGGATCGGAGGCCCCGCGTTCCGCGAGGATCGCGGGCCAGTTCTCGTGCGCGATCCTGACGAAATCGAGAGTCAGGCGGAAATAGCGCGAATACTCGATCTCGACCGCGCCTTCGAGCGCCCCCCAATCGACGTCCTCCATCGCGAGCGCGTCCATGAGGCCTTCGAGATCGGAGGCGAGCGCGACGGCGTCGGCGGGCGAGCCCGGCAGGGCGAACGGCAGGCCCGAGGCCGGGTTCAGCCGGTCGACCTGCGCCGACCAGCCCTGGACGAGGCGCGTCAGGATGAGCCGTCGCTCGAGCGGCGGGATGGCGGGCGGCAGCGTCCCGGCGGTCGCCGACGGGCCGGCCTCCAGGTCGACCTCCTCGGCGTCGCCGAGCGGCACGATGCGGGGTAGGAGGAGCGCCCGACGGCCGGTCCGCTCAGCCAGGATCTGCCCGAGCGCCCGACCGGCACGGCGGGTCGGGAGGTAGATCGTGGCGTCCGCGAGCGTCGCGCCGGCCGGCCAGCCGCCGGTCAGCTCGCCCGAGAGAAGCGCGTCCGCGAGGGTCGGCAGGAACGGCGTCCCGGCCGGGATCGTGAAGACACGCGGGGAGCGGGGCATGGCCCGCTCTATCACGCGGGCGCCTCTCAGGGCAGCGCGGCGAGACGGCTTTCCGCAGCTTCGAGCGCCTCGGGCGTTCCGACATGGAGCCAATCGCCGTCGAGCTTGAGCCCGAAGAGGCGCCCGGCGCGCTCCGCCCGGTCGAACAGGACGTTCAGCGAGAAAGCGCCCGCGGGCGCCTCGGCGAAGAGCGCGGCCTTCACGAGCGCCACCCCGGCATAGACGTGAGGGGCCGTGCCGGCCGCCTCCCGCCTGGCGAGCCGGCCGTCGGAGGCGAGGCGATAATCGCCGCGACCGTCGTAGCCGAGGCTCTCGCGAGGGGCGAGAAGCAGGAGGATGTCCATCCTCTCGGGATCCCACCCCGTGATGATGCGGGCGATGTTCGACGGTCCGGGCTCGGTCCAGAGCGAATCGGAATTGAGAACCAGAAATGTCGGGCCGAGCCGGGAGAGCGCGAGCCGAATGCCGCCGCCCGTCTCGAGCGGCTCGGGCGCGGCCCGCTCGTCCGAGATCGTGATCGCGAGGTCGTGCCGGTCCGCGAGATGCGCGACGATCATGTCCCCGAGGTAATGGACGTTGACGACCGCGCGGCGGATGCCGGCCGCGACCAGGCGGTCGAGCGCCCGGTCGAGCATGGTGCGGCCGCCGACCGCGACGAGGGGCTTCGGCCGCGTATCCGTGACCGGCCGCATGCGTTTGCCGAAGCCGGCCGCCAGCACCATGGCGGCGAGGTCGTCGGGCGCGGTCACGCCGATGGGCCGGCGAAGCCACCGAAGGCCGCGTACCAGCCCTTGAGCCGCGCGAGCGCCGGATGGGCGAGGTTGCGGGCGAGATAGGCCTGGATGCGCGGCAGGTGCCGGAGGTAGTCGGGCTTGCCGTCGCGCTTGTCGAGCCGGGCGAAGATCCCGAGGATCTTGGTGGCGCGCTGGGCCGCCAGGATCGCGTAGGCCGCCGCGAAACCGCCCGTGTCGAAGGTCGGGTCGGCCTGGCGGCGCGCCGCCGCGTAGAGGCCGAGAAGCTTGAGCTCGAGCTCGGCCGGCACCGTGACGCGCGCGTCCTGGAGGAGCGAGGCGACGTCAAAGGCTGGATGGCCGAGCACCGCGTCCTGGAAGTCGAGGAGCCCGACCCGGTCCGTGCCCTCGCGGTCCGGAAGCCAGATCAGGTTGGGTGAATGGTAGTCGCGCAGCGTCCAGGTCGTGGGCTGCGCGACGACGGGCGCCAGCGTTTCCCGCCAGATATGGCCGAACTCGGCCCGGACGGAGCCCGAGGGCTCGCTGCCCACGATGTGCGGCTGGTACCAGTCGAGCAGCAGGTCGACCTCGATGAGCAGCGCGTCGAGATCGTAGGGCGGGACCGCATGGACCCGATCGCCCCCGATCGGCAGCTCGGCCGGCAGGTCGAGGCCGTGCAGACGGGCGAGGAGCCGGGTCGCCTCCGCGTAGCGGTCCGGGATCGGGCCGTCGGAATCGACCACGCCCTCCCGGCCGAAATCCTCGATGACGAGGAGGCCCGCCTCGAGATCGGACGCATAGATCGCGGGCGCGCTGAAGCCCTGGCTCCGCAGCCCGCGATCCACCGCCACGAAAGCGTGGACGGATTCCGCGAGCCGCGCGATCGCGCTGTAGGGCCGGCCGCGCCTGACCGGCGGTCCGTCCGGCCGCGGCGGCGAGATCATCAGGATGGCGCTCTTCCCGGAAGGCTTCACGAGCCGCTCGTAGGCGCGGGTCGAGGCGTCGCCGCCCATGACGATCCGCTCGGCGTCGGCCCAGCCCGCTCGCGCGAGGAGCGCCAGGACGGCATTCGTGCGCGCGAATCGCTCGAAGAGCGGGCCCGCGCCGGTCGCGATCAGGCGCCGTCCCGATCCCGCCAGCTCGAGCTCGAGCGCAAGGTCGAGCCGGGTCGTCCCCAGCACGCTTTCCGCCCGCTCCGGCCATTCGAGGAGCATGACGCCGTCCTGCCGCAGCTCGTCGAAGCCGAGCTCGACGAGCTGGTCGGGCCCGGCCAGGCGGTAGAGATCGACGTGATGCACCGGTCCGCGCGGGCCGTCATAGGTCTGGAGCAGGGTGAAGGTCGGGCTCGGCACCTCGAGCGCCGGATCGCCGAGATGCGCCCGCAGGATGGCGCGCGCGAGCGTGGTCTTGCCGGCCCCGACCTCACCCCGGAGCGCGACGACGTCGCCGGGCTCGAGCTCGGCCGCGATCACGCGTCCGAGCGCGATCGTGGCGGCTTCGTCCGCGAGCTCGATCAGGGGTAGCCCGGCGAGCGGGACGTCGTCGAGCACGGCGCGCGCTTCGCTCATCACTCGGCCGCGATACGGTGCACGGGGCGGCCGTCGACCGGGAACCGGCAGGTCACGACAGTGCCGGCGCCGGGCCGCGAGGCGAGCTCGACCTGGCCGCCGTGCAGCTCGACGA
>JAFAPJ010000251.1 GCA_019247255.1 Methylobacteriaceae bacterium
CGACGACCTTCAGCTCGGACAGGTCCCAGGCCGTGTGGTAGGCGACCATCGCGACCACCGCGATGCCCCGGGCCGCGTCGAGCGCCGCCACGCGCGGGCGCAGCGGCGCACCCTGCAGAGCCGAGTTGGTGGTGAGGTCCATGCGAGAAGCGAGTGCGAGAGGGCGAGAATGCGGCCAGTCCGTCTCCCTAGCGCGGACGATCGTCCATGGCATCCGGGCGTGACGCGGCGAGCGTGATCGCGCGCCTCATCGAGCGCGCCCGGACCGTGGTGGCCTTCACGGGCGCGGGAATCTCGACCGAGAGCGGCATACCGGATTTCCGCTCGCCCGATTCACCCTGGCTCGCCAACCGGCCGATCGACTTCGACCTCTTCGTCGCGAGCCCGGAGGCGCGGCGCGAGGCCTGGCGGCGCAAGTTCGCGATGGACGACATCGCCCGGGGCGCCAAGCCGAATGCCGGACATCGGGCGCTCGCCTCGCTCGTCGCCGCGGGCAAGATGCCGGCGGTGATCACGCAGAACATCGACGGCCTGCATCAGGCCGCCGGGATCCCGCCCGATCAGGTGATCGAGCTGCACGGGAACGGGACCTACGCGACGTGCCTCGCCTGCGGGCTGCGCCACGAGCTCGATGCGATCCGGACCGCGTTCGAGGCGACCGGCGAGGCGCCGACCTGCCGCCATTGCGGGGGCCTGGTGAAATCCGCCACCGTCTCCTTCGGCCAGGGCATGCCCGAGGAGGCGATGCGCCGCGCCCGTGAGCTCGCGCTCGCCTGCGACCTCATCCTGGCGGTCGGCTCCTCGCTCGTCGTCTACCCGGCCGCCGGCTTTCCGCTTCTGGCCAAGCGCAACGGCGCGACGCTCGTCATCCTGAACCGGGAGCCGACCGAGCTCGATTGCATGGCGGACCTCGTGGTCCAGGGCGAGATCGGCCAGGTGCTCGGGCCCCTCGCGAGCCCCTCGCCCGCGACGCACTGACTCATCGCGATTGACCGGTGGATGGGGCCGAATGCGCCTTCTCGCCCGAGGGGTGGGTGGTATGGTCGCCGGGCGAATCGGCGGCGTGATTCGGGCGGTACGCGATGTCGGACGAGTATGATCAAGCCCCCGCGGCTGAGGCGAGGGCCCGCGAGGAGGCCGACCTGCCGGTCGAGGTCGTCCAGGTGTCGGGCCGGATCAAGTGGTTCGACGTCGCCAAGGGATTCGGATTCATCGTTCCCGACGACGGGCAGCCGGACGTGCTGCTCCATGTGACCTGCCTGCGCCGCGACGGCTACAGCGCCGCCCATGAGGGGGCGCGGATCGTGGTCGAGGCCACCCGGCGGACGCGCGGCCTTCAGGCCCTGAAGGTGGTCTCGCTCGACGAATCGACCGCAATTCATCCCTCCGAGCTGCCGCTCCCCCGCACGCACGCGAGCGTCACGCCGACGAGCGGCCTCGAGCTCGCGACCGTGAAGTGGTTCAACCGCCTGCGCGGCTTCGGCTTCCTGACCCGCGGCCAGGGCACGCCCGACATCTTCGTCCACATGGAGACCTTGCGCCGCTACGGCATCGCCGAGCTGAAGCCCGGCGAGAAGGTCCTGGTGCGCTACGGCGACGGGTCCAAGGGCACGATGGCGGCCGAGATCCGGCTCGCGGACAGCGCGCTCCCCGCTTCCCACTGACCGCCATGCGGCCGAACCTGCTCGCGGCTGTGCGCGGCATCCTCGCGCTTGCCTTCCTCCTCGTCGTCTGCCGGCCGGGCACGGCCGTCGGCCAGGCCGCCTTCGAACCGCTGACGATCGTGACCGCGTCCGGGCCGCGACGTTTCGAGGTCGAGGTCGCCCGCAACGACGACGAGCGGGCGCGCGGCCTGATGTTCCGGCGCAGCCTCGCGGCCGACCGCGGCATGCTGTTCGACTTCGCCAAGGTCGAGCCGGTCTCCATGTGGATGCAGAACACCTACATCCCGCTCGACATGCTGTTCATCCGGCCCGACGGCACCGTCGCCCGCATCGCCGAGCGGACCGAACCGCTCTCGACCCGGATCATTCCCTCCGGCGAGCCGGTCCTGGCGGTGCTGGAGCTCGCGGGCGGCTCGGCGGGCCGGCTCGGCATCAGGCCGGGCGACCGGATCGAGCACCCCCTCTTCCAATCCCGCTGACGAAGGCTCCACGGCGTCGGGCGGCCAGCCACGATCGTACGATGCCGGTCCGTCACGGCGGGCGGCGGAACGTCGCGCCGCTGCGCGCCATTGGTCGTCGATTTCCGACCCAAGGACGACCAACATGGATCGACGCCAGTTCACCGCGGGGCTCCTCCTCGCGACCGCGCCCTTCGCGATCACCCGCACCGCCGTCGCGCAGACGCCCGCACCCGCCGGCGCCATCCCGGCCCCGCAATATTTCGCCATGGCGTCCAAGGGAGGCATGTTTCTCGAGGAGAGCGCGCGCACCGGCTTCGAGAAGACCTCGAACCCGGCGGTGAAGCGCTTCGCCCGGGCCGAGGTGGTCGAGCAGGTGAACCTCGCCGACCGGCTGCGCGCGACCGGCATCGGCCAATCGGTCTACGCGGCCGCGCCTGGCGCGGTGCCGCCGGGCGGCGTCGTGGGCGGGCTCGTCGGCGCACCCTTCGCGGTCGCCGGAGCCGCGACGGGCTTCGCGGTCGACACGACCGCGACGATCCTGGGCGCCGGCGCTCCGCCGATGACCTCCGAGGCGCAGAAGGCCGAGACGCTGCGCCAGATCCAGGCTCTGCCGCCCGGGCCGGAATTCGACACGGTCTTTGTCCGGGCGCAGCTCATCGGGCATACCGAGGCGCTGGGGATTCACGGCTCCTACGCCCAGGCCGGCGATGATCCGGAGCTCCGTCGGGTCGCCCGCAACGCCCTTCCGCTCATCCGCCTCCACATCTCGCAGCTTCACCGCATGGAGCGCATGATGGGCGTGCCGCAGGGCTGAGCCCTGTCGGCGGGCGCGCGCGCCGCGGACTGGCTGGCTCCGGCGTCGGGTCCACCCGTCGCCGGGGCGATCTGCTTCCGGGCCGATACGGGCCCGGAAGACGTGCCCGTACCGGCCGTTCCGCGATACTCGGCGCCGCATGTCGGGGCGTAGCGCAGTCTGGTAGCGCATCTGCTTTGGGAGCAGAGGGTCGCTGGTTCGAATCCGGCCGCCCCGACCAGGTCTCGCGGGGAGCCGATGCCGGCACGGATCTACAGGCCCGAGAAGGGCGCCACCCAGTCGGGGCTCGGCCGCACGAAGCTGTGGCTGCTCGAATTCGAGCAGGAGGCGCCGCGCGAGATCGAGCCGTTGATGGGCTGGACGAGCTCGGGCGACACGCGCCAGCAGATCAAGCTGCGGTTCGACACGAAGGAGGAGGCGGTCGCCTATGCCGAGCGCGAAGGCATCGCCTACCGGGTCGAGGAGCCGAACGAGGTTCGCCGGCGGACCATCTCCTACTCGGATAATTTCAAATTCAACCGTGTCCAGCCCTGGACGCATTGACGGCCGCGCCAAGGGGGAACGCCATGGGGATGACGCGCCGCCTGGCGGCTGCCGCGATCGCGCTCGCCTGCTCGCTCGGCCCGGCCTCGGCCGAGACCTGGCCCGCCCGCCCGGTCAGGATCATCGTGCCCTTCGCGGCGGGCTCGACGCCGGACGCGGTCACCCGGGTGCTCGCCGATCGGCTGCAGGCGCGGCTCGGCCAGCCCTTCATCGTCGAGAACAAGCCCGGCGCCTCGGGAAATCTCGGCACGGACGCGGTCGCGAAGGCCGAGCCCGACGGCTACACGCTCGGCGTCTCGATCGTCGGCCCCCTCGTCCTGAACCAGTTCCTGTTTCCGCGGCTCCCCTACGACCCCGCCCGCGACCTCGTGCCGGTGACGCTCACGGCCTCGCAGCCGAGCGTGCTGGTCGTCAGCAACGGTCTCGGCGTCTCCAGCGTCGCCGAGCTCCTGGCCAAGCTCAAGGGGGATAGCGGGAAGCTCAATTTCGGCTCGATCGGGCTCGGCTCGCTCTCGCATCTTGCCGTGGAGGCGCTCGCCGCCAAGGCCGGCGGCACCGTCGTGCACGTGCCCTATCAGGGTTCGCCCGCCGTCGTGACGGCGCTGACCCGGGGCGACGTCCAGCTCGCCGTGATGCCCGCGGGCGCGGTGGTGCCGCAGGCGCGCGCGGGCGCGTTCAAGATGCTGGCCGTGACCTCGCCCGAGCCCTCGCGGCTCCTGCCCGACCTGCCGACGCTCCGCTCGGCCGGGGTCGACGGGGTCGAGGCCGACGCTTGGAACGGCCTCGTTGCGCCCGCGAAGACGCCGGAGGCCGTGACGTCGGCGATCCGCCGGGAGGTCGCGGCCGCGTTCGATGCGCCCGAGATTCGCGAGAAGCTCGCCGCGCAGTACATGGAGCCCATCCCGTCGAGCCGCGAGCGGTTCGAGGCCGTGATCGCGGGCGAGCGGGCGCGCTGGGAGCCCCTCATCCGGGCCCGCAACATCCGGGTCGGCCAGTAGGCGCACTCGGCCGCCCGCCGGAGCTTTCGCTGACAGTTCGACCCGCGCGTGATAGTGCGCCTCCGCCGGCCCCGTAGCTCAGCTGGATAGAGCAGCCGCCTTCTAAGCGGCAGG
>JAFAPJ010000252.1 GCA_019247255.1 Methylobacteriaceae bacterium
ACCCGCCCGGCCTCCTCGAACAGCGCGACCGAGCGCTGGCGGCCGTCGGCGATGGACGCGAAGCTCTCGACGGTGCGCAGCTCGGCCCGGGCGGGTGCGGGGGCGGGCTGGGCACGCACGAGGCCCGCCGGCCCGGCCGCGAGGCCCGCCGCCGCGGCGAGCAGGCAAGCTGTCCGACGCCGCCCCATCCCGGTCAGACCAGGATCTGCCGGGTGAAAGGCAGGCGGGCGACGATCTGGCCCGTCAGCGAGCGCCAGGCATTCGCCACCGCCGGCCCGGTCGGCGGCACGCCGGGCTCACCGATCCCGGTCGGGTGCTCGCCCGAGCGCACGATCACGGTCTCGATCGCCGGCATCTCGCCGATCCGGAGCGACCGGTAGGTGTCGAAGTTGCCCTGCACCACCTGGCCGTCCGGCCCGAGCTCGATCTCGGCGAAGAGCGCGTGGCCGAGGCCGAACCCGATGCCGCTCTCCATCTGGGCCCGGATGATGTTCGGGTTGACCGCGACCCCGCAATCGACCGCGCACCACACCTTGTGCACCTTCGGCATTCCGTCCGGCCCGCGCGAGACTTCCGCGATCTGCGCCACGTACGTGTCGAAGGACTTGTGGACCGCGACCCCGTAGCCTCGGCCGTTCGCGCCGAGCCGGCCTGTCCAGCCGGCGAGCTCGGCGGCCGCCTTCAGCACCCCCGTCTCGCGCGGATGGTCGCGCAGAAGCTCGAGCCGGCCCGCGACCGGGTCGCGCCCCGTCTTCTCGAGGAGGAGGTCCAGGAAGGTCTCGGTCGCGTAGGCCGTGTGGGTGTGCCCGACGGACCGCCACCAGAGGACCGGAACCTTCGTGTCCGTCGTGTGCAGGTCGCACTGGAAGTTCGCCAACCGGTACGGGAGGTCGGCCGCCCCTTCGACCGAGGTCGCGTCGATCCCGTTCTCCACGAGAAAGGGCTCGAGCGGCGTGCCCTTGCCGATCGACTGGCCGACGATCGTGTGGTGCCAGGCGGCGATCGACTTGTCCGGGCCGATCGCGGCCCGCAAGCGGTGGACATAAAGCGGGCGGTACTTGCCGCCGCGCATGTCGTCCTCGCGGGTCCAGACGAGCTTGACGGGGACGCCGCGCCCCGCCGCCTTGGCGCATTCGGCGGCCTCGGCCGCGAAGGTGCCGTCCTGCTGCGCCCGACGCCCGAAGCTGCCGCCCGCGAGCTGGACGTCGATCGTCACGGCGGAGGGAGGAAGGCCGAACACGGCCCCGACGGCGCCCGCATCGATGGTCGGCGCCTGTGATCCGTAGGACAGGTGGACGCGGTCGCCGTCGAACCGCGCCAGGCAATCGAGCGGCTCCATCGGGGCATGGGCGAGGTACGGGAAGACGTAGACCTGCTCGATGACCTGACCGCCCGCGGCCGCGAGCGTCGCGGCGGGGTCGCCGGCCTTCTTGGCAACGAGCCCCGGCTCGCGCGAGCGCGCCGTGTAATCGGCGATCAGCGCCTCGCTGCCGGTTGTCCAGGCCTCGCTCTCGTCCCAGGTGACCTGAAGCGCGTCCCGGGCCTTGAGGGCCGCGAAGGTCGAGCGCGCCAGGACGGCGACGCCCTGCGGGATGAACTTGATTCCGACGACGCCCGGGACCTTTCGAGCCTCGCGATCGTCGATCTCTTTCGGCTTGCCGCCGAACCGCGGCGGATGCGCCACGACGGCGACCAGCATGTCCTCCGAGCGCTGGTCCAGCGTGTAGCGGGCCTGCCCGGTCGTCTTGGCGACCGTATCCGGCTTCGGGAGGTCGGTCCCGACGAGCCGGAAGGCGGACGGCTCCTTCAGCTGAATGTCGGTCGGGACGGGCTGGCGCGCCGCCGCCTCCGCGAGCTCGCCGAACCGGGCCGTCCGGCCCGACGGATGGCGCAGGACGCCCTCGCTGACCGAGACCTCGCCCGCCGGAACGCGCCAGGCCTCGGCCGCAGCCGCGACCAGCATCGCCCGGGCGGCTGCCCCGACCTTGCGCATCTGGAGGTACGAATTCGCGATCGCGGTCGAGCCGCCCGTGAGCTGCTGGCCCATGAGCAGGTTCGCGAAGACCGTGTCGTCATGCGGCGCGTGCTCGGCGCGCATCTGGCTCCACGCGGCGTCGAGCTCCTCCGCGACGAGCGTCGTCAGCCCGGTCCAGGGGCCCTGGCCCATCTCCAGATGCTTGCTCAGCACCGTCACCGTATCGTCCGGCGCGATGCGCAGGAAGGCGTTCGGCCGGTATGGAAATTGGCCGGCCGCGGCCGGCGCCTGGGCCCGGGCGGCCTTGGGCAGGAGGGTGAAGCCGAGGACGAGCGCCCCGGCGCCTCCGAGGACGCCGCGCCGGGAGGGTGTCGTGACGCGGGACGGGGCCGCGGCGGCGATGCGGTCGGGACGGAACATCGGTCAGCCTCCGAGCGTGCCGGCGGCGTCCTTGATCGCCTGCCGGATCCGCACATAG
>JAFAPJ010000149.1 GCA_019247255.1 Methylobacteriaceae bacterium
GCGCTGAGCCAGGGTGCCGAGCGCATCGGCGAGGTCGTGGCGCTGATCCAGGGCATCGCCTCGCAGACGAACCTCCTCGCCCTCAACGCCACGATCGAGGCGGCGCGGGCGGGCGATGCGGGGCGGGGCTTCGCGATCGTGGCCGCCGAGGTGAAGGCGCTCGCCGCCGAGGCCGCGCGGGCGACGGACGAGATCCGGGCTCAGGTCGACGCGATCCAGGGCGTGACGGAGGACGCCGTCCTGGCGGCCCGGGGGGTCGGGACGAGCGTCGGGGAGATGGACGCGATCGCGGCCGCCATCTCGGCGACGGTCGAGGAGCAGAGCGTGACGACGCAGGAGATCGCCGGCAACATCGCGCACGCGGCCGGCCGCACGCACGATGTCTCCCGCAGCATCACGAGCGTCGGGGAGGACACGCAAGCCTCCGCGCGAGCCGCGGAGGTCGCACTCGGGGCCGCCCAGGGCGTGGCGACGCGGGCGAGCGAGCTCAGGCTCAGCGTGTCGCGCTTCCTGGCGGAGGTGCGGGCGGCGTAAGCTCCCCTACACGTCCAGGTTCGCGACGGAGAGCGCGTTCTCCTGGATGAACTCGCGGCGCGGCTCGACGACGTCGCCCATCAGGCGCTCGAAGAGATCGCCCGCGTCGCTCGCGTCCCGCACCTTGACCTGCAGGAGCGAGCGGACGTCCCGGTCGAGGGTCGTCTCGTAGAGCTGCTGCGCGGTCATCTCGCCGAGCCCCTTGTAGCGTTGGAGCGTGATGCCCTTGCGGCCGATCGCCATCACGGCGTCGAACAAGCCGAGCGGGCCGGCGATCGGCAGCTCGTCTCCCTTGCGCAGCAGGGCGGCGGGCCGGTCGTAGATCTCCGCCAGCGTCCTGGCCTTCTCCGAGAGGCGCCGCGCCTCCTGGCTCGCGAGGAGCGCGTGATCGAGGATCGCGGCCTGCCGGACGCCGCGGACCACCCGGGCGAAGACGTAGCCGCCGTCCCGGACCTCGCCCGTCCAGCCGCGCTCCATATCCTCGGCGATCCGGTCGAGCCGGGCCGCGATGGCCTCCGCGGCGGCAGGGCCCCGCACCGGGTCCTCGGCGACCTCGAGCGAGAGCGCGCCGGCGATCGCGGCCTGCTCCACGGCCGCGCGGTCGTAGCGGGAATGCAGCCCCGTCACGACCTGCCGGATGAGCCGCGCCTCATCGATCAGGGTTCGCAACTGCGGGCCGGACAGCGACAGCCCGCCCTCGAGCCGCAGCGCCGCCCCGTCCATGCCGGCGTCGATCAGGTAATCCTCCAGCGCGCGCTCGTCCTTCAGATAGACATGCGTCTTGCCGCGCGAGGCCTTGTAGAGCGGCGGCTGCGCGATGAAGAGGTGGCCGCGCTCGATGATCTCCGGCATCTGCCGGTAGAAGAAGGTGAGCAGCAGCGTCCGGATATGGGCGCCGTCGACGTCCGCATCCGTCATGATGATGATGCGGTGATAGCGAAGCTTCTCCGGGTTGAAGCCCTCGCGGTCGGTCGAGCTGCGGCCGATGCCGGCGCCCAGCGCCGTGATGAGCGTGCCGATCTGGTCGGAGGACAGCATCCGCTCCATCCGCTGCACCCGCTCGACGTTGAGGATCTTGCCCCGGAGCGGCAGCACGGCCTGGAAGGCTCGGTCGCGTCCCTGCTTCGCGGAGCCGCCGGCCGAGTCGCCTTCGACGAGCAGGAGCTCGGACTTCGCCGGGTCGCGCTCCTGGCAATCGGCGAGCTTGCCGGGCAGCGACGCGATGCTGAGCGGGTCCTTGCGGATGATGTCGCGCGCCTTGCGGGCGGCCTCGCGGGCCTGGGCCGCCATGACGACCTTGCCGACGATCTTCTGCCCCTCGTTCGGATGCTCCTCGAGCCAGACCGAGAGACCCTCGTTGAGGATGCTCTCGACGACCGGACGCACCTCGGACGACACGAGCCGATCCTTCGTCTGCGAGGAGAATTTCGGGTCCGGCACCTTGACCGAGATGACCGCGGTCAGCCCCTCCCGGCAATCGTCGCCGGTCAGCGCGACCTTCTCCTTCTTGAGCAGGCCCGAGCTCTCGGCGTAGCCGTTCACCTGTCGGGTCAGCGCCGCCCGGAACCCGGTGAGATGGGAGCCGCCGTCCCGCTGCGGAATGTTGTTCGTGAAGCAGAGGACGGTCTCGTAGAAGCTGTCGTTCCACCAGAGCGCGATCTCGGCCGTGATGCCGTCTCGCTCCGCCCGCACCATGATCGGCTTGTCGACGATCGGCTGCTTCGACCGGTCGAGATACCGGACGAAGGCTTCGACCCCGCCCTCGTAGACGAGCTCCTCGCGCTTGACGTCCGCGTGGCGGGCGTCGGTCAGCACGATCCGCACGCCCGAATTCAGGAAGGCGAGCTCGCGCAGCCGCTTCTCGAGGGTCGCGTAATCGAACTCGACCGTCGAGAAGGTCTCGGTGGAGGGCAGGAACGTGACCTCGGTGCCGCGCCGCCCAGCGGCGTCGCCGACGACCGCGAGGGGCGCCACGGCGTCGCCATGCCGGAACTCCATCGCGTGCTCGCGGCCCTCGCGCCAGATCCGGAGCTTCAGCGAGCTCGAGAGCGCGTTGACGACCGAAACGCCGACCCCGTGAAGACCTCCCGACACCTTGTAGGCGTTGCCGCTCTCGGCCGTGTTGTTGAACTTACCGCCCGCGTGGAGCTGGGTCATGATGACCTCGGCGGCCGACACGCCCTCCTCGGAATGAATCCCGGTCGGGATGCCGCGGCCGTTATCCGCGACCGTGCAGGATCCGTCGGGGTTCAGCGTGACCGAGACCTCGTCCGCGTAGCCGGCCAGCGCCTCGTCGATCGCATTGTCGACGACCTCGTAGACCATGTGATGCAGGCCCGACCCGTCGTCCGTGTCGCCGATATACATGCCCGGACGCTTGCGGACGGCGTCGAGGCCCTTCAGCACGCGGATCGAGTCCGCTCCGTACTCGCTCGCCGACGCTGCGCGGGAGGTCTCGGCCATGTCCTGGGGATGTCCTTGGGATGAGGCTCCGCGCCGGCATTCGTCCGTACGGCGGGGCGGGAGATTCGCTGTCCCTATGTAATCTCTCCGACGCGCGATTTCACCCTTGCGCGAGCACCCGTGCCCGGGCGCCGGCGGCCCGGAACGGGGGCGACGCGGGCACGTTGCCCGCCCGATCACGTCCGGGACGGAGCACCATGCCGAACACATCGGATCTCAGCGACAAGGCCGTCGCGGTCTTCGCCTTCGCGGCCTACCACCAGCTCACGAGCGGGCAGCCGGTCAAGAGCGTCATCCGCGAGGACGGGAAGGGTCACAGGGCCGATGACGAGGCGATCGGCGAGCTCGAATCGCGCCACCTCATCACGATCGAGGGCAACGACATCGCGTTCAGCCAGGACGGGCTGTCGGTCCTGGCGAGCGCGATCGATGGGTTGAAGGGCGCGGCCCGCCGCTCCTGACCGAGGCCCTCAGCCGGACAGCGCGATCAGAGCCAGGCTGAACAGGAACATGAAGGTCGCCATGAACGTGATCAGCCGTGGGGTGACGACCGAGTCCCGTCGGGGACGGACCAGGATATAATCCTTCATCAAAATACGCCTTACGCTGACGCCACAAGCTCAAGGCCGGACGCGAGCCGATCATGCCCCGACTTGTCCACAGAAGCCACAGGCTGTCCGGCATGGGACGTTGGCGCTTGACCGTGGCCCGGATCGCACTCGCGGCGCTCGCGCTGACGGTCGCGACCCGGGCGGCGCACGGGATCGAGGCGGGCGAGCGGACGGAGCTGCGCGGCTTGATCGAGCGCCAGATCGAGGCGTTCCGTCGGGACGACGGCGCCGCGGCCTTCGGGTTCGCGTCGCCCGCGCTGAAGACGCTGTTCGGCTCGCCCGAGCGCTTTATGGAGATGGTGCGCGGCGGCTACCGCCCGGTCTATCGGCCGCGGAGCTACGCGTTCGGGCCCGACCGGGACGGTCCGGACGGGCCGGAGCTCGCCCTACGGATCCAGGACGAGAGCGGGACCGACTGGGACGCGGTCTACTCGTTCGAGAAAGGATCGGACGGCGCGTGGTCCATCTCGGGCTGCCGGCTCGTCCGGGCGCCCGGGGAGAGCGCGTGACCGACGCCGGGCGTTGACCCTCCGGCTCCCCGCGCGTAGAGCGGTGCCGTCGTCGGACGCCCCGTGCGTCCGCGAGCCCAGATGGCGGAATTGGTAGACGCGCTGGTTTCAGGTACCAGTGACGCAAGTCGTGGAGGTTCGAGTCCTCTTCTGGGCACCAACGGCTTCCCAGCCGACGCCTCAACCTGAAATTCGGGATGGTCCATCGGATCGAGCTGAGGCTCGTCCGCCGTGATCGTGGGCCGACGCGATCGGGCCTGCTTCCCCTTCATCGCAGCCTCGTTCACGCCGTTCGAAGCATGATGCCGTTTTCGCCAAAACGGGGCTTGTCTCGGCCGCGGCGATCAGGTTCTTAGCTTGGCCATTGGGCACGACCTATGTGGCGTGACGGCCGGAACTGTTCCGGTTCCGGTCACGTTCACCCGCCGTCCTGCCCGCTGAGATATCGGCCTGTCGCCATGAAATTTTCCTTTCCGTTCGTGCGCCTGGCGGTTCCGGGCGCGGCGCTGGCCGCCGCCCTCGCCCTGTCGGGTCCGGCCCAGGCGCAGAGCCTGTTCGACGCGATCGGGTCGCTCTTCGGCGGAGGCCGAGGTTCGAGCCAGCCGGCTCCGGGCCCTGCGCCGGCCCAGGCGTACCGTACCTACGGGAGCTACGGCTCCGGCGGCTACGGTGATCGCGGCCCGTGGGCTCGCGGTCGCTACGAAGAGGGCGCGCGCCCGCTGGAAATGACGGTGGGGCCCCGGCGAGGCCGTGGCGGCGTCGCCAGTCGGCCGAAGCGCGAGCGTGCGCCTCGGGAGGTCGCGACCGCGAAGGTGATCGATCCCAAGACCAATCCCAAATGGTACCTCGAGGATCCGACGCTTCGCCGCGGCGACATCGTGGTCCTGCCAGGCCGGGTTCTCGTCTACGAGGGGAGGGGCGGTCCGGTGGAGGAAGCCGATTACGCGAGCCTCGACCGCTCGGCTCTCTCCAAGCAGGAACGTCAGCGGATCCGCGCCATGGCGGGGCTGCCGGCCGATGGCGCCCAGCCGCCGGAGGTGAAGCCCGTCGCGCAAACGACGCCGACGGAGGACCTGCCCCGGAAAGTGACGGTGCTCGGCGACCCCGCGAACCCGATCCCGGGGCTCAACCGGCCCTGAACGGGCACGGCGCCTCTACGCGATGGCGTCGCCTCGCCCAAGCGGGTCGCGGAGCGGCTGACCGTCAGCCACGAATTCCAGCGATACCGAGTTGATGCAATAGCGTAGCCGCGTCGGGGCCGGCCCGTCCGGGAAGACGTGACCCTGGTGGCTGTCGCAACGCGAGCAGCGCGTCTCCACCCTGACCATTCCGTAGGACCGGTCCTCGATCCCCACGACGTGGTCCGGATCGAACGGCTCGTAGAAGCTCGGCCAGCCCGTCCCGCTCTCGAACTTCGTCCGAGCGGTGAACAGCGGCAGCCCGCATTCGCGGCAGCAATAGACGCCGGCTTCCTTGTTGTTGAGGAGCCCACCGCAGAAGGGCGCCTCCGTGCCGTGATGAAGCAGCACGCGGCGCTCCTCCTCGTTCAGATCGGATTCGAGCCGTGCGCGCTCCTCTGGAGAAGGCGGCGACAGATCAAAGCCGGCGGCGGAACGGGTGGGGCGCGGGCCGGGCGTGGTGGCCGGGGCCGCGGTCTTCGAGAAAAGGCCGAGAATGCTCATGCCCCATCACGCGGCCTCGCCGCTCGGGCGTCAAGCATGCTCTTTGTCGCCCGTCGGCGCGGCTTCGATCACGCGAGCTCGCCCGCCACGACGCGATGCGCGAGGGGCGCATGCCCCATTCGGTAGACGAGCTCGGCCGGGCGCTCGATCTCGAAGATCGCGAGGTCGCAGCTCTTGCCTGTCTCGAGCGTCCCGATCTCGCGCGCGAGCCCGAGGGCCCGGGCGGCGTTGCGGGTCATCCCGGCCACGATCTCGTCGACCGTCATGCGGAACAGGGTCGCGGCCATGTTGCCGGCGAGCAGGAGCGAGGTCAGCGGCGACGAGCCCGGGTTGCAGTCGGTCGCGACGGCCATCGGAACGCCGCAACGCCGGAAGGCTTCGACAGGCGGTAGCTTGGTCTCGCGGATGAAGTAGAAAGCGCCGGGCAGGAGAACCGCGACGGTGCCGGCTGACGCCAGCGCAGCCGCGCCGGACTCGCTCGTATGCTCCAGGTGATCGGCCGACAGGGCGCCGAACCGCGCGGCGAGCGCGGCGCCGTCCCGGTCGGAGAGCTGGTCCGCGTGGAGCTTGACCGGAAGGCCCGCGTCCCGGGCGGCGGAAAAGACGCGTGTCGTCTCCTCCGCGGAGAACGCGATCCCCTCGCAGAACGCGTCGACCGCGTCGGCGAGACCCTCCCGGGCGAGGTCCGGGATCAAGCGGCAGACCTCGTCGAGATACGCGTCGCGCTCCCGGTCCGGCGGCCAGGCATGCGCGCCGAGATAGGTGGTCGTTACGCGCACGCGACGCATCTGCGGGAGCCGCCGGGCCGCGCGCAGCATGCGCCGCTCGGTGTCACGGTCGAGCCCGTAGCCGGACTTGACCTCGACGGTGGTGACGCCTTCGGCGAGCAGCCGATCGAGCCCGGGGGAGGGCGGAGGCGACGAGCTCGTCCTCGCTCGCTGCGCGCGTCGCTCGCACGGTCGAGACGATCCCGCCGCCGGCCCGCGCGACCTCCTCGTAGCTTGCGCCCGCGAGCCTCAGCTCGAATTCATGAGCTCGATTCCCGGCATGGACGAGATGCGTGTGGCAATCGACGAGGCCGGGCAGCACCCAGCGGCCCTCGAGCCCGATCCGCTCCGCGGCGTCCGCGGCGGCCGGGAGCTCGCCCGCGGGACCCACGAAGGCGATGCGCCCGTCGCGTGCCGCGACCGCGCCGTCCTCCACGATGCCGAGCCCCGGTCGGGTGGGGTCGAGCGTCGCGAGGCGGGCGCCGGTCCAGAGCGTGTCGAAGAGCATGCCGGCACGCTTGCGCCGCAGCGGCCGAATCGCAAGAGGAGAGCATGCCGGCTTACTTCCTCGACCACGCGCTCCTGCCGGGCGGCTTCGCCCGGAACGTCCGGCTCGAAGTCGAGGACGGCCTGATCCGAGAGGTCATGCCCGGGGGCGGAGGCGACGGCGCCGAACGTCTTGCCGGGATCACGCTGCCCGGCCTGCCGAACCTCCATTGCCACGCCTTCCAGCGCGGGATGGCCGGCCTCGCCGAGCGGCGCGGGCCGGCGAACGACTCGTTCTGGACCTGGCGGGAGGTGATGTACCGGTTCCTCGGCCGGCTGACGCCGGAGGACGTCGAGGCGATCGCGGGGCTCGCCTATGCCGAGATGCTGGAGCGGGGCTTCACGACGGTCGGCGAGTTCCATTACCTGCATCACGATCCCGACGGTCGGCCCTACGCCGAACCGGCCGAGATGGCGGGACGGATCGCGGCCGCCGCGGCGGAGGCGGGGATCGGGCTCGCGCTCCTGCCGTCCTTCTACGCGCATGGCGGTTTCGGCGCGACGCCGCCCGTCTTCGGGCAGCGGCGGTTCTTGTCCGATCTCGACGGCTTCGCGCGGCTCCTGGAGAGCGCCCGGCGGCACGCCGC
>JAFAPJ010000610.1 GCA_019247255.1 Methylobacteriaceae bacterium
CGCGCGGCCGTCGATGTCGGTCGCGAAGATCTGGACCTGCGGCACCTCGTCGAGCTTCGCCATCTGCTCGCGTAGCAGGATGGCCAGCGAATAAGCCTCCTCGCCGGTCGAGCAGCCGATGACCCAGACGCGAAGCTGATCGCCGCGCTTTTTTCCCTCGAACAGCTTGGGGATGACCTGCGTCTCGATCAGCTCGAACTCACGCTTGTCGCGGAAGAACTGGGTGACGCCGATCAGCAGATCGTTGAAGAGCGCCTGCGCTTCCTCGGCCGAGCCGCGCAGGAACCCGACATAGGCGCCGATCGTGTCGACCTGCACGACCTGCATCCGGCGCTGCACCCGGCGCAAGAAGGTGCCTTGCTTGTAACCGTGGAAGTCGTGCCCGGTCTGATTACGCAGCACGCCGGCGATGCTCGTCAGGGCCGCCGCGACTTCCGTCGGATCGGGCGCGGGCGCCTGGCGCAAGTCGCCGAGATGCTGCGCGATCCGCTCGGCAAGTGCGTCGGCCGGCGCGACGAAGTCGGCGAGCGCTGCTGGACTGCTGCTGCGGTCGAGGTCCTCGCCGCTCCCGTCCGGGTCCGGTTCGGCGAGCGTCAGCCCGCCGGCTTCCTTGATCGCGTTGACGCCGAGCGTGCCATCGCCGCCCGTTCCGTGCAGCAGGACGGCGACGCTGCCGAAGTCCTCGTTGCGCGACAGGGAGACGAGCAGGCTGTCGATTGTTCCGCGTTCGCCCGGCCGGTTCTCGGCGGGGCGGTTGCGGAACCGGCCCTCCTCGATTTCCACGATCGTGTCGGGGGTTGGCAAGTAGATGCGCCCGGCCTCGATCGCTGCGCCGTCGACGATCCCCGCGAGACGGCCGTCGGCCTGAGCGAGAGCGGCGCGGAAGACCGCCTCGTCCAGCGCCTCGCGGTGCTGGAGGACGATGATCAGCGCCGCGTCGGGAGGCGGCCCCAAGCGCGCTATCAGCCGCTCGAGCGACGCCGTTCTGGCCCCCGAAGCGCCTAGGGCGACGATCAGCTTCGGGATGCTGGACGAGGACCTCTCGGGCTCTTCGGCCACTGTCGTTCCGTTTCTCGGTTTGCGCGTCGTCGACCTTTGCCCCTCGTGCGGTGGGCCGACAAGGCGGCTCGGCTCCGACGGCCAGCTAGGGCTCCTGTGCGCCTTCGTCGGTGGACGGTTCGGGATTCGGCAAGGACAAAAGCACGGCGCGCCGGATCGTGTCCGCGTAGCGACGGTACTCGCGCGCGCGCTCATCGTACATCTCGGCGACCGCGCGGCGGCCGGTTTGGCGGCCGTCCTCGGCCATGCGTCCGACGAGCTCCGCGCGCTCCTCGATGACCCGGAGCGCGACGCGCAACGCCTCGTCGACGGCGTTCTCCTGTTCCTTCGCCAGGACGTCGGCGGTGAGCGCGTGGCCGACCTGGCAGCGGAAGCGGAGCGGCTTCGAGCCTCGGACCGCCGACATCACCCCGCCGCACTGCGTGCAGGTGATGGCCGATGGGTCGGCGATCCTGCGCAGGGCCGGCGTGTCGATGCGCTCGCCCGCAGCGATGTCGACCTCGAGCCGGATGTCGGGCGGTGCGGGCCCGCCGGTTCCGGCTGTCTGACGCGTCAAGTCGGAGAGCACATCGCCCAGCCGCACGCTCGGCACGGCCATGTCGACGTTCGCGGCCAGCATCGCGCTGCGCGGCATCTCGTCCGCGATCGCCTCATCCGGGTCTTGCACGACCGCGACGCCGCCGCAGCGCTTGACCGCTTCGAGACCCGCCGCACCGTCGTTGAGCAGCCCGCTGAGGACGACGCCGATGACGCGCGGCCCGTAGGCGAGCGCGGCCGACCGAAACAGCGGGTCGATCGCCGGCCGCGCCATGTTCTCGCGCGGCCCCCGGCCGAGGCGAAGATGACCGTCGGCGACAATGAGGTGGTGATCGGGGATTGCGAGATAGATGTTGCCCGGCTCGATCCGCATCCCCTCGACTGCGGCATGGACCGGGAGCACCGCAGCGGACGACGCGACCGTCGTCAGGATGCCCAGGCTCCGCGCAGGGATGTGGATCACGATGAGGACGGCGGCGGGCAGATCCGCCGGCAGGTCGCGCAACAGCGTCTTCAGCGGGCCGGTGGCTCCGGACGAGCCGCCGATGACGATGATGTCGCGATTGCTCATGTGGGCGCGTCGTCCACCCCTCAAGTTGCTCACGGATACGCAACCCCGCAGGGGCCAGCTTCGTTGCAAGGGATCGAACGCGAGCAGGCCGGTTCGCTCCGTCAGGATCAGCTGTGAGCGCCAGCGACGAGCTCGGCAAAGAACGAAGCGCACTCGCTGCCGCGAACCGTGACATCGCCGAGGGCGAGGCTCGGATCGCCCGACAGGCCGAGCTCGTCCACGCCTTCAGGCTAAAGCAGCAGGACTGCACCGCCGCCGAGCAACTGCTCGACCACTTGGCAGGTACCCTCTCTGCCTGGCGCGAGCACCGAGAGTTGATATTGCATCGAATCAGGACCCTCGAAAGGATCGGACGAGAGTGATGGAAGATCCAAGTAAGAGCTGGAGGCTTCAAACAAAATCGCCCCGTCGCGCGAGACGGTGTCGATCTGAGTTACCAAAAAGGTGGCCCACATGGTCGAGGGCGCCACAGGTCTGAAAGCTTCTCACGTCCGCCTTTGGTCACGCTCGCTCAGTCCAGATCTGATGTCGTAGCGGCAGCCCGTCTCGCACCGTCAATGAATGAGAGCCCGCCGTGTGCCCTTAAGTTCCCCGAACAACACGTCACCTCGCTCGCGGTCGGTGGGCATGGTCGCCCCTGAGACCCAAGCGTAGAGCGGTACGGTTTGCTCCCTGGATCGATGGCGCATCCACGCCGACATTCAGGTCGGGAGAGACCGGATGCCCCGCTACTTTTTCGACCTGCACGACGATGACCGGCACTGGCGGGACGGGGAAGTTCAGAGCTTCCCGACCGGGCATCTGCTGGGAGAGCGGCGATTCAGACGCTCACGGAGATTGCGCGCGACGTCGTTCCAAGAGGCCGCGGCCGTCAAGCGTTGAAGATGATCGTCAGAGACGAAAGCGGCGATCCCGTATATTCGGCGACCCTCAGCTTCGTGGGTTTATGGTTACGCGACGAGGTCATCTGAGTGATCAGGAGGTAATCGACGTAAGGTTTACTCATTGCCTATGAGGTAGACCACTAGTCGCTCAAGGAGCGCTGAGCAGGTGGCCGACGAAGATCCAGGACGAGACCTTGGCTGCGACACCGAAGTGATCAATCCAGGTCACGTCCAGCACGTTCGTGCCGCGGAAGGCC
>JAFAPJ010000555.1 GCA_019247255.1 Methylobacteriaceae bacterium
GCGCAGTTCTGCCGCGTCCAGTCCCGGCAGCTCATGCCGCGCCCGCGCCACCTCACCTGGGAGGAGAGCGCCTGCTACACGCTCACGCTCGCGACCGCCTACCGGATGCTGTTCGGCCACCAGGGCCACCGTCTGCGCCCGGGCGACAACATTCTCGTCTGGGGCGCGTCGGGCGGTCTCGGGGTCTTCGGCATCCAGCCCTGCGCGGCCGCGGGCGCGCACGCGATCGGCGTGCTCTCGGACCCCTCGAAGAAGGACTATGTCCTGGGCCTCGGCGCGAAGGGCGTCATCAACCGCAAGGACTTCAACTGCTGGGGTCAGCTCCCGAAGGTCGGCTCGCCCGAGTTCAACGACTGGACCAAGGAAGCGCGCAAGTTCGGCAAGGCGATCTGGGACATCACGGGCAAGCGCGACGTCGACATCGTATTCGAGCATCCGGGCGAGCAAACCTTCCCGGTCTCCTGCCTGGTCGCCAAGCGCGGCGGCATGGTGGTGTTCTGCGCGGGCACCACCGGCTTCAACATCACCTTCGACGCGCGCTACGTCTGGATGCGGCAGAAGCGGATTCAGGGCTCCCATTTCGCGCATCTGAAGCAGGCGATGGCGGCGAACGAGTTCGTCATCGATCGCCGGGTCGATCCGTGCATGAGCGAGGTCCTGCCCTGGGCCGAGATCCCGCACGCGCACACCAAGATGTGGAAGAACCAGCATCTCCCGGGCAACATGGCGGTGCTCGTGAACTCCCCGCGCCCGGGCCTGCGGACCTTCGACGACGTGATCGAGGCCTCGGCGGCCTGAACGGCCGGGTCATCGAAGCAGCCAGGCGAGAGCGCGTCCGAGCTCGCCTGCGCCGTCCTCGAGGAATGGGCGGCCGTGGGCGAAGAGCACGCGCTCCGGCGCCCAGCCGACGATGCGACGGGCCGTATCCCTCGCGGCCGTGCCGCCGAGCCGGATCGCCAGCCGAAGGTGGAGCGGGGTCGTGCCCCTTGCGGCCCCGGTCAGGCGCGCGAACAGGCGCGTGCCGGTCGGCAGCTTGCCGGGTTCCAGGTTCTGGACGAGGTCGGTGAGGAGCGCCGTCCGGGTCGGGCGGTGCAGGATCGCGACCTCGCGGAAGCCGAAGCCGCCCGGCACGATCGCGAGGTCGAAGGCGCCCTCCCATTCGGGCGGCGGCGCCTCGGCGATGTCGCGGTCGAGCCGCAGGCCCGACGCCCTGACCTGAGCGCGGTCGCGCAGCTTCGGGGCCGCCCAGACCGTCGCGTCGGGCAAGGCGCGCTGCCAACTCTTCAGGAAGGTCCAATGCGCGATGTTCGGCGCCACCAGATGGCGGATCGGACCGATCGCCTCGAGCGCTTGGCGCAGACCGTCCGTGAAGCGCGTCGGCGAATGAAGCCAGAGCGCGCCGGACGGCAGCCGGACGACGACCATACGCACCGGCAGGTGCAGGCCCATGGCGTCGATCGGCCCGCTCTCCACGACCCAGAGGTTCTCGGCCAGGGGACGCGGCGTATCGACGGGCGGGTACACGACGGCGAGCTTGTCCATGGCGGCTCCCTCCCCGGCCGCGGCGAGGCGGACCCGGCACGATAAGCGCGGGCCGGCGCGCTTGATCCGAGCGGGGCCGCGTGGTCCTGGCGAACGGTTCTTCGCCGGAGCCCTCCGTGACCGATCGATGCCGAGCCGCCTGAACCGGCTCCTCTGGCGGCTGCGCCCCGGACGCTTCGTCCCGACCGCGTGCGGGACGGTCCCGCTGGAGGAGCTGGCGCGCCCGGTCGAGAGCCTCGCCAAGCTGGCCACGACGAAGGCGGAGGTGGCCTTCGCCGAGCTTATGCCCGCGCGCTCCGTCCGGCTTGAACGGGCCTTCGTCGTGGGGCAGCCGGCCGTCGACCACTTTCCGCGCGAGCCCTCGCCCGTGCCGTCCGTGCGCCTCTACCGATTCCAGGGCGAGACCCGGATCTTCGGCAAAGGCCTGTTCCTGCGGGCGGACAACCGCGTCGTCCTCCTGCCGCGCTTCGAGTTCAACGAGCTCGGCCGGCTCGACTATCCGGCGAACGCGTTCTCGCTCGAGCGGCAGGAGGGCGAGGCATGGATCGCCCGCCCGCCGGAGCGGCTGCACCGGGTCGAGGAGCCCTGCCTCTACGTCGCGCAGGGCGGCGAGGGCATCTGGGGGCACTGGCTCGTCGACATCTTCCCCCGGCTCGTGATGGGGCTCGGGATCCCGGCCCCGTTCAAGGTGGTGATCGACGCCGACACGCCCGCCTGGTGCCTGCACTTCCTCGCGATGGCAGGGATCGACCGCTCCCGCGTGATCCGGCACGACAAGTTCCGCACGACGCTCGTGGTCCGCGACCTCTACGTCCCGTCCTTCCTGCGCTATGGGAACGCCTTTTCGCCGCTCGCGAACCTCGCCTGGGGCCTCGCCCCGGTGAGCCCGGCACCCCCGAGCCTGCGCCTCTATCTGAGCCGTTCCCGCGCGGGGCGCGACGCCTCGCTCCTCACCGCCCCCGAGATCGAGGCCGTGGCCCGCCGGCGCGGCTACAGAATCGTCCATCCCGA
>JAFAPJ010000571.1 GCA_019247255.1 Methylobacteriaceae bacterium
GCAGCACCGCCGTCGCGGGCGGTCGCGAAAGCCGGGTCATCGCCGCTGACCTGGCCGCCCCCGCGCCGCTCGGCGCCGGCGGAGGCGGAGGCCGCACCTTCGCCGATAACGGACCGAGCCGAACCTGCGCCGGACACACGCCTGCCCGGCACGCCTGCCGAGGTCGCGAACGACGACGACGCCGCGCCGCCCCGCGCCGAAGGGGATCTCCTCGGTCCTGCGGCCGACGCCACCACGGCGCCCCAAACCGTGCCGACGCGCGGCGATCCGGTTGAGGCGGCGCGGGATCCGGCGCCCGTCGTGTTTCCGGCCGCGCACGCGCCGGACGAGCCGGGTCGGGAAGCTGAACCGACGCGTCGGCCACGGTTCAGGATGATGGGCTAGATTGCGCTGCGTCGGGCTCGAACAGGCCCGGCAGGAGACACGACGATGCCGTTCAAGCTTGCCGCGGCCGCCCTCGCGACCGCCCTGATGCTCGCCGCCGCGCCGGGCTTCGCGCAGACGCCTCAGACGGGCACGCCCGCCGCCCGTCCGGCCCCGGTCGCTCCCGCGGCGCCGGCCACCACCCCCGCGCCGGGGACAGCCGCGTCACCGGCGACGGCCGCCGCTCCGAAGGCCGCGCCGCTCATCGACATCAATCACGCGACGAGGGAGGAGCTCGACGCCCTGCCGGGCATCGGCGCGGCGCGGGCGGACGCGATCATCAAGGGCCGGCCCTACAAGGGCAAGGACGAGCTCCTGCGCAAGAAGGTCATTCCGTCCAACGTCTATGACGGGATCAAGGACCGCATTGTCGCCCGTCAGTCCTGAGGCACGCTGTCCCGCCGCCTCCCTCGCGCGAGCGGGGGAGGACGGCCAGCGGGCCCTTTCGCGACGCGGATCCGCGGGCTAAGCCCGCGAGGATGCACGCGACAGAGCTTCGGCCGTGACGGCCCGCCTGCACCGGGGCGATCTCCCGGTCGATTATGAGCCTGGGCCCGCGGTCGCGGTCGATACCGAGACGCTCGGCCTCAACCCTCATCGTGACCGGCTCTGCGTCGTCCAGCTCTCGACGGGCGACGGCGACGCGGCTCTCGTGCAGATCCTGCCCGAGGGCCCGCCGCCGGCGCGGCTGCAGCAGGTCCTTGCCGATCCGGCGGTGCTCAAGATCTTCCACTTCGCGCGCTTCGATCTCGCCGTGCTGTCCCACCGGCTCGGCGTGATGCCCGGCCCGGTCTATTGCACGAAGATCGCGTCCCGGCTCGCCCGGACCTACACGGACCGGCACGGGCTCAAGGACCTCACCCGCGAGCTTCTCGGGATCGATCTCTCGAAGGCGCAGCAATCCTCCGATTGGGGCGCGGACGCGCTCACGGGCGCGCAGGTCGAGTACGCGGCCTCCGACGTCCTGCATCTGCACGCGCTCAAGGAGCGGCTCGACGCCATGCTGCGCCGCGAGGGACGCGTCGAGCTCGCGCAGGCCGCCTTCGCGTTCCTGCCGACGCGTGCGAGGCTCGATCTCGCGGGCTGGGCCGAGACGGACATCTTCACGCATAGTTGACGGCTCGAGGGCTCCCATGCGTTTTGGGCGGCCCGGCCATAACTTCGCCCAAGCGGCGGGGCAGAGATGGGTGACCTTCCACTCCCTGCGGATCTGCGCGTGATCGGCGTTGCGTCGGACGAGAGCCTGTTGCCCGCTTCCATCCCGGCGGCGCGGCCGGCGCCGCGCCGGACGGAGCCGTTGCGCGCCCGCGCCTTCGCGGCGGCGGCGCGACATTCCCGCCGGGTGCGCCTGCTCAAGCTCGCGATCCCGCTCGGCTCGGCCGGCGCCGCGGCGCTGATCCTCGCCGCCACGATGCTGAACCCGTTCGGCAACGTTCCCGGGCTCTCGCTCGGCTCGCTCTCCCTCAACGGCTCGAAGATCGCCATGGAGGGGCCGAAGCTCACCGGCTTTCGCAAGGACGCCAAGCCCTACGAGGTCACGGCGACGGCGGCCTTCCAGGACGTCCGCAAGCCGAACGTGATCGAGCTCAAGGACATGAAGGCCAAGCTCGGCATGGACGAGGCGGGCGGGCTCGCCCGGCTCGCCTCGCGCCACGGCGTGTTCGACACGACGAAGGAGCATCTCGAGCTCAAGGACGACATCCGGATCACGACCGACCGCGGCGACGAGGTGCTGCTCCGCTCGGCCTCCGTCGACTTCAAGGCCGGGACGGTGGTGTCGCGCGAGCCGCTGACCATCACGACCGCGCAGGGGTCGATCGAGGCCGAAGGCGTTCACGTGTCGGATAACGGCCGCACGCTCGCCTTCACCGGGCGCGTGCGGACGCAGTTCGACGGCCGGCTCGCGACCTCTCCGGCGCCCGCCGCGAAGACGGGAGCCTCACCCTCCCCGGTCGCGAAAACGGCGGCACCGGCCGCGCCTGCGGCGGCCACGGTCGCGGCGCCGGCCGCACTTCCGGCGGCGCCGG
>JAFAPJ010000511.1 GCA_019247255.1 Methylobacteriaceae bacterium
CGCACAAGGACGAGATCCTGGCGATCGACGGACTGGCGCCCTGGTGGGAGGCGATCACGGCGCGTCCGAGCTTCGCGTCGACCTCGCCGTAAAGCTTCAGGCAGGCTCGACGACGAGCGTCGCGCCGTCGAGCCGCAAGGCCCTGACCCGCGCCCCCGCCGGCAGGTCGGGGCCGACGACGCGCCAGACGCTGTCGTCGACCCGGATCCTCCCCTCGCCCGCGACGAGCGGGCCGTCGAGGATGAAGACCCGCCCGACGAGCGCGGCGCCGCGGCGGTTCAGGTGAGGGTTGGCGGGCTGGTGCTCCCCGCGGCGATGCGTCAGCGCGCGCCCGGCGAGGACCGCGACGAGCGCGAAGGCCGCGAAGAGGACGAGCGCGCTCTGCCAGGAGAGGCCGATGGCGGCCTCGACGATCCCCGTCGCGAGCGCCGCGATCCCGAGCCAGACGAGGAAGATGCCGGGCGCGAACGTCTCGGCCCCGACCAGCACGAGGCCGGCGACGAGCCAGGGCCAGGGCCCCGCGAACAGCTCGCCCGTCATCTCACGCGGCCGGGCCGGCGCTCGGCGGCAGCGCCCCGCGGGCCGGACGCGCCCCCGCGGGCGAGGCGGCGGCGCGCCCGTCCTCGCCGAACACCGCCCGCGTGATCTCGGCGATGCCGCCGAGCGTCCCGGCGAGCCCCGCGAGCTCGGCCGGCACGATCACGACCTTCTGGTTCGGCGCCGTCGCGATCGCCCGGAAGGCCTCGACGTATTTCTCGGCGACCAGGAAGTTCGCGCCCGCGATGTCGCCCCGAGCGATCGCCTCGCTGACGGCGGCGGTCGCGCGCGCCTCCGCCTCGGCCAGCCGCTCCCGCGCTTCCGCGTCCCGGAAGGCCGCCTCCTTGCGGCCCTCGGCGGCCAGGATCTGCGACTGCTTCTGCCCCTCGGCCCTCAGGATCTCGGCCTGGCGCAGGCCTTCGGCCTCGAGCACGGCGGCGCGCTTCTCGCGTTCGGCCTTCATCTGCCGGGCCATCGCGCCCGCGAGGTCGGCCGGCGGCACAATGTCCTTGATCTCCACCCGAGTGACCTTCACGCCCCAGGGCGAGGCGGCGGCGTCCATCACGCGGAGCAGCTTCTCGTTGATCTCGTCGCGGTGCGAGAGGAGCTGGTCGAGGTCCATGGAGCCCACGACGGTGCGGATGTTCGTCATCGTGAGGACGAGGAGCGCCTGCTCGAGGCTCGTCACCTCGTAGGAGGCGCGGGCCGCGTCGAGCACCTGGTAGAAGGCGACCGCGTCGATGCGGACGCCCGCGTTGTCCCGGGTGAACGCCTCCTGGGAGGGCACGTCGAGCACCTGCTCCATGACGTTCACCTTGTGCCCGATCCGCTCGACATAGGGCACGATGAGGCCGAGCCCGGCCCCGAGCGATCGCGAATAGCGGCCGAAGCGCTCGACGGTATAGACGTAGCCCTGCGGGATGGTGCGCACGCCTGCCGCGATCGTGACGACCGTGAGGATGACGAGCACGATGACGAAGATGTTGAGCCCGGTGATGATCACGTCCCTGGCCGCCCGTTGAGCCCGCGCGCCAAGCTTAGCACGGCGCTCTCGCTTGTGGTGAGCAGGTTGCCGCGAGGCTCGGGACAAGGATCGGCGCCGCGGACGCGAGAAGGTGGATTGAATTGACCGACAGGACGGACGGCCCCCCGGGCGCCGCGACAGGTGGGAACCGGCCCTCGAGCCGAAGCCCGCCGCCGAGACGGGCGCCGCCCGCGCGCCGCGCCGCGCCGGCCGACCGACCGAGGCCGAGCTCGCGCAGCGCACCGAAGCGCTTCTCGAGGCCGCCGCCCAGGTCTTCGTCGAGACCGGGTTCGACAACGCGAGCTACGAGCTCATCGCGCGCCGGGCGAACGTCTCCACGAAGACGATCTATGCCTGGTATGGCGGGAAAGCCGGCCTCTTCGGTGCGGTGGTCGAGCGGTACGCGAGCCGCATCGAGCCGCGCCTGCGCCTCATCCTGAAGCGTCACTGCGAGGACCCGGAGCGGGCGCTGGCGAAGGCGGCCCGCATCATCCTGGCCTTCGAGTTCGAACCGGAGCTCATCGCCCTGCACAGGGCGGTCATCGCGGCATCCGGCGACCTGCCCGACATCGGGGAGACCTTCTACCGGCTGGGCCCGGGTCGCGGCGTGCAGCTGCTCGCCGAGTTCTTTCGCGATTGCCACGCGCGGCAGCTTCTCCGGGTGGAGGATCCGGTCGCCTCGGGCGAGATCTTCATGGCGCTGCTGAACCGCGGCGTCCTGAACCGCCGGCTGGTGCGCGCCGAGATCGGTCCGCTGACTCCACGCGAAACGAAGCGCCAGGCCGACACCGCGCTCGCGGTGTTCTTGGCGGCGCACCGGGCGCCGCGCGCGGACCGGTCGATCACGCCGGGGTGATCGGCATTAAAGGAACGCGGCCTATCCTTTAACGTTCAGTGACTGCCGTCGCGCTCAGGACGCGTGCGGTTTGGTCCCGAACGGAAAAGGACAGGCGCGATGTTAGATGACGGCATGAAGGGTCTGTTCGTGCAGGGCCTGCAGGCGATGCACGCGGCGGACGAGCAGGGCAAGATCACGACGGCCGATATCGAGAAGGCCGCGACCGATCCGCGGCTCAAGGAGGCCCTGCGCCACGCCCACGAGGTCGCCGGGATGCTCGACCGGCAGCTCGGGGAGGTCATGCAGGCGGCGAACGCCCGGCCTCAGCCGATCCAGAACGCGGCGATCGAGGGCATCGCCACGGACGCGCAGCGCGTCCGTGAAATGGCGAGCGATCCCGTCGCCCGCGATCTCGGCATCATCGCGCACGCCCAGATCGCGCTCCATTATCACATCGCCGCCTATGGCACGCTGCGCAGCTACGCCCAGGCGCTCGGCAACGAGAAGGCGGCGGGAGCGCTTCAATCCATGCTCGAACAGGCGAAGGGGCAGGACGAAACCTATTCGCGCGTCGCGCGCGACCTCCTCGGCAAAGGGTAAGGCGAGGATCGGGCGAGGGTTCGGGCGGGACGTCGCAGGTGGGCTTCACGACGTCCCGCCCTCCCCCTCGGGCGCAGCGCCGCCGAGCTCCCGACCCCTGAGGACCATCAGGACCGAGCGATCCCGGGCGAGCCCGCCGTCGGCGGGAACTTGAGGATTGCCCCGGCTGTTGGTCATTAATGGAAATGACGATATCCTTTTGAGCGCGTCCGTCAAGTGCGGCGGGCGATCCTCCGCAACTGATCACGAGGTCGACGCATGCTCGAGGCGAGATCGGATCGGCCGTCCGAGACGGGCAGGCCGGACGAAGCGCGTGACGGCCAGGCTGCTCCCCCAGCGCGGCCCCGCGCCCGCGAGCCGCGCCCGGATGATCCGGCGAAAGACGACGAGGCCGAGAGTGAGGCGCGCCGGGACCGCGGCGACGCTCGCGACGACGCACCGCCGAGCGCGCGCCGGCCGGCTTTCATCCGGCGCCATCCCTGGGCGGTTCTCGCCGCCTTCGTGGCGATCGTGGCGGCCGGCATCGGCGGCTACCTGTACTGGCAGCACGCCCGGCATTTCGAGGAAACGGACGACGCCTTCGTCGATGCGCGTCAGTTCGCGCTCGCCCCGAAAGTCGGCGGCTACGTGCGAGCGGTCCTGGTCACCGACAACCAGCATGTCGGGGCCGGTCAGGTCGTGCTGCGGATCGAGCCGCGCGATTACGAGGTGGCGCTCGACCAGGCCCGAGCTCAGGTGCGGTCGGCCCAGGCGCAGGTTGCCGTCAGCGCCGCGCAGGTCCGCGCGCAGGAGGCCCAGATCGAGCAGTCGCAAGCGCAGGTCCGGCAGAGCGAGGCGGCGCTCGCCTTCGCGCGCGACGAGAACCGGCGCGCCCAGGAGCTGGTTCAGCGCGGATCCGGCACCGCCCAGCGCGCGCAGCAGACGGCGTCGGAGCTGAGCCAGAGAGAAGCCGATCTCGAGCGGTCCAAGGCCGCGCTCGAGGCGGCCCGGATCCAGGTCGACGTGGTGCGGGCGCAGCGGGCCAGCGCGGAAGCCAGCCTCGCGCAGGCCGAGGCGCAGGTCGAGCAGGCCGAGCTGAACCTGCGCTATACGCAGGTCGCCGCGCTGCAGGCCGGTCGCGTGGCCAAGCTGTCGGGTTCCGTCGGCCAGCTCGTGCAGGCCGGGACGAGCGTCGCCACGATCGTGCCCGATGCCGTCTGGGTCACGGCCAACTTCAAGGAGACCCAGCTCAAGGACATGCGGCCGGGCCAGGACGCGACCTTCACGATCGACGCCTATCCCGACCGCGAGATCCCGGGCCGGGTGGAGTCCATCCAGTCGGGCTCCGGCACCGCGTTCAGCATCCTTCCGGCCGAGAACGCGACGGGCAATTACGTGAAGGTCGTCCAGCGCGTGCCGGTGAAGATCGTGAGCGAGGCCTGGCCGGGCGACGTCGCGGTCGGCCCGGGCATGTCGGTCGTGCCCAAGGTCAAGGTCCGGTGAGCGCCGCCGCCGCGCGCCGTTCCGGGCGGGGAAAGACCAATCCCTGGCTCATCGCCGGCGTCGTCTCGATCGCGACCTTCATGGAGGTGCTCGACACGACGATCATCAACGTCGCGCTGCGGCACGTCGCGGGCGGGCTCGCGGCCGGGCTCGACCAATCGACCTGGGTCGTCACGAGCTACCTCGTGGCGAACGCCATCGTGCTGCCGATCTCCGCCTGGCTCTCGACGGCGATCGGCCGCAAGCGCTTCTACATGGGCTGCGTCGCGCTCTTCGCGCTCAGCTCGCTCGCCTGCGGCCTCGCCTGGAGCCTGGAATCCCTGATCGTCTTCCGGGTGCTGC
>JAFAPJ010000545.1 GCA_019247255.1 Methylobacteriaceae bacterium
ATTTATGGCAGCAATGCTGACATAATCGCCGCAGGCGGTCAATCGGGACGGAACCGTTCCAGGCTGGGCGAGTTTGCGCCTTCCCGACCGCAACAGTTCAAATTGTCCGCATCCTAGAAGCAGGCGGAAACCCTTCGCCACGATCGCCCCGGGTCGGAGTGCATCTGGAAACCAGCGCGGGTTTATCGCGTTGGCCCAGGCAATTCGATCGAACAGGAGCTCGGTCTCATGGCTCTCGACGGCGATAAAGGACTTGGTTCACTGCGCAGCTTGGGTGAAGCTGTGGCGCGTGACAGGGCCTATTCGGAGGCGAGCAGCCGCCCGGGCCGGGAACAGCCCGATAACTGGCGTCAGAATGCGATCGCCTTCGTGCTCGGCGGGGCGGCGGTGGTCGGCGCGCTGGGGATCTTCCTGTACTACGATCCGGACGATCGGGGCTCCGCGCGGCTGGCCGAGACCGGGAGCATCGGGCGCCTCGAACTCTCGGCGCCGGCGACGACCGGGCCCGAGACGACGGGCAGCGTCCGGCCGTTCGGCCGCGAGCAGGCGACGAACAGCCGCGCGGCGCACCAGCCTCCGAGCTGAGCCGCTACGGCCCTCGGCCGAGCCGCCGCCGCAGGCCGAAAGCCACGCCGGCGTAGAGGAAGGCGGACACGTAGCGCACCGGGACCAGAAGCGGCCGCTCGCGCGAGAAGGGGGCGAACCAGGGGATCCCGAGCCGGGTCAGGAGCGCGTCGACGAGAAGCGCGATGCCGAGCGCCGCGATCGCGGCGATGAAGATCTTGCCGAGCTGATCGGCCTTCCAGCCGAGATAGATCGCGACCGCGATCAGGACGGGGTCGAGCGCCGCCCAGATCCAGACCGAGACCGGAACGGAGGGCGGGCTCACGCCCACCAGGCCTCGGGCAGGGCCGTCCGGCCCGCCGCCCGCTCGATCACCTCGGCCGCGGCGAAGAGGGTCTCCTCGTCGAAGGGACGTCCGATGAGCTGCAGCCCGAGAGGGAGGCCCTGCGCGTCGAGCCCGGCCGGGACCGCGATGCCCGGCAGGCCCGCCATGTTCACCGTCACCGTGAAGATGTCGTTCAGATACATTTCCACCGGATCGGCCGAGCCCTTCTCACCGATCGCGAAGGCCGCGGAGGGCGTGGCCGGCGTCAGGATCGCGTCGACGCCCGCCGCGTAGACCTCTTCGAAGTCGCGCTTGATGAGCGTGCGGATCTTCTGCGCCCGGACGTAATAGGCGTCGTAATAGCCGGCCGACAGCACGTAGGTGCCGATCATCACCCGGCGCTGGACCTCGCGGCCGAAGCCCTCGGCGCGGGTCGCCTCGTAGAGCCCGGTGATGTCTCGCCCCGGCACGCGAAGCCCGTAACGCACGCCGTCGTAGCGGGCGAGGTTGGACGAGGCCTCGGCCGGGGCCACGATGTAATAGGCCGGGAGCGCATATTTTGTGTGCGGCAGCGACACGTCGACGATCCGGGCGCCCGCGTCGCGCATCATCTCCTGGCCGCGCTTCCAGAGCGTCTCGATCTCGGCCGGCATGCCGGGCAGGCGGTATTCCTTCGGGATGCCGATCGTGAGCCCCTTCACCCCGCGCGCGACCGCGGCCTCGAAATCGGGGACCGAAAGGTCCGCCGAAGTCGAATCCTTGGGGTCATGACCGGCCATGGAGCCGAGCAGGATCGCGCAATCCCGCACGGTTCGGGCGATGGGCCCGGCCTGATCGAGGGAGGACGCGAAGGCGACGATTCCCCAGCGCGAGCAGCGCCCATAGGTCGGCTTGATCCCGACCGTGCCGGTGAAGGCCGCGGGCTGGCGGATGGAGCCGCCCGTGTCGGTCGCCGTCGCGCCAAGGCAGAGCCGGGCCGCCACCGCGGCCGCTGAGCCGCCCGAGGAGCCGCCGGGCACGAGATGCTGGCCCTCGACCGCGCCGCTCTCGCCGCCGGCATGCACGTTCGAGCCGCGCCGGCGCCAGGGCGACACGACCGGGCCGAAGCAGGAGGTCTCGTTCGACGAGCCCATCGCGAACTCGTCGTTGTTGAGCTTGCCGAGCATGACGGCGCCGTCGCGCCAGAGCTGGGAGGTGACGGTCGATTCATAGGGTGGGACGAACCCGTCGAGGATGCGGCTGCAAGCGGTCGTCCTGACGCCCTGCGTGCAGAACAGGTCCTTGACGCCGAGCGGCACGCCCTCGAGCGGCCGCGCGTCGCCGGATGCGATCCGGGCGTCGCTCGCGGCCGCGGCCGCGAGGGCCCGATCGGGCGTCTCGAGCACGAAGGCGTTAAGCGCGCGCGCGGCCTCGATCCGGGCGAGATGACTCTGGGCGAGCTCCGTTGCGGAGAAGCGGCGGGCGCGAAGGCCGTCGCGGGCGTCGGCCAGGGTGAGGTCAGTGAGGTCGGTCATGCTGCGTGCGAGCCGGTCAGCCGGCGAAGAGGCGACGGGAGAGTCGTGCGTCCGCCCCTCTCGGGCGGTCCCGGCTGCTATTCCACGACCTTGGGGACGAGGAAGAAGCCGTCCTCGGACGAGGGCGCGTTGGCGAGGACGCGGTCCGGATCGCCGCCGTCGGTCACGGCGTCCTCCCTGAGCGCCAGGGGCATCGGAATGACGGAGACCATCGGCTCGACGCCCGCGACGTCGACCTCGTTCAGTTGCTCGACGAAGCCAAGGATCGCGTTCAGCTCCTCGCCCATGCGGGCGAGGTCGCCGTCGCCGAGACGGATACGGGCAAGATGCGCGATGCGCCGGACGGTGGCCTGATCGACCGACATGGAGCTTTCCGATGGACGGCCGGCTCTTAGCAGCGCCGCGCCGGATCGGCCAGTTCGGCTACGCTCAGGTGATGACGGAGCGCGGCTGGGACGGCTCGGGCACGACGATCACGCGCTGGAAAGCGTGCATCTGCCCGCTGTAGTAGAAGGCGTAAAGGGTGACCGCGAGCAGCGTGAGGAAGAACAATTCGCGCCAAAGCGAGCGCCGTAGGGGCGCGTTGTCGTTGGCCCCCGCTTCGCGCCGCGCGAGAACCCGCGGCACGAGGCCGCCGCGGGACGGGGCAGGCCTCAGGACCACGATCGCGTCCGCCGGCACGACCGTGAGCCGCGGCGATGCGGCGGCTGGCTCTGCCACGGACGGCTCGCCGGAACCGGGCGGTCGCGCAGGCGCGAGGCTCGAAGCCTCCCCGGGGTGAAAGTCGACCGCATCCATCCAGCCGATCTCGGTTAATGAAAGGTAAACGCCTTATGGCACCCCCCCGTTGCTCCGTCACGTCGCCCGACTCCCCCTGCCGCCCATCATGGTTAACTCACGCGGTGAAACGCACGCCCATCCCGAGCGGCGGCACGACGACCTGCACCTCGCTTCCCTCCATCGCGGCCACGAAGGCGTCGGCATCCGGCGCGAAGTCCGGGAACGAGCCGTAATGGCAAGGAATGACGGCCTTCGGCCGGAAGAAGCGCCTGACCGCGCAAGCCGCGCGCTCGGCCCCCATGGTGAAGCGGCCGCCGATCGGCACGAGCAGGATATCGGGGCGGTGCAGCTCCTCGATCAGCGCCATGCTCCCGAACAGGTCGGTTTGGCCCATGTGGTACAGCGTCGGCTCGCCGGGCGCCGCGAGCACGATTCCGTTCGGGGGACCCATCGGCATGAAGCCTGCGCCCTCCATGTCGGTCACCGAATGGGCGGATCGCACGAAGGTGACCGTGAAACCGCCGAGGTCGAGGCTGCCGCCGGTATTCACCGGCTCGGTCGCCTCGACGCCCTTCGTGGCCGAGAGCCAGCTGCAGACCTCGGCATTCGCGATGACCCGCGCGCCCGTCCGGGCCGCGATCTCCGCCGCGTCGCCGAGATGGTCGAGATGACCGTGGGTGAGGCAGATATGGGTCGCCCCCTCCCCGGCCCGCGCCGGATCGCCCGCGACGCCCGGATAGCTCGTGAAGAAGGGATCGAAGAGGACGACCTTGTCGGCGAACTCGACCCGGAACGCCGATTGACCGGACCACACGATCCGCATGGGGCACCTCGCCGCGAGAGCAGCTCGCCTCTAGCGGCCGCACGGGACGGCCGGAAGGCGGCCTTTCGGTGAGCGCGGCGGCGGATGCCTGGATGCCGTTCCTGGCGATGGGGCGCGGAGCGCGGCTCCTCGGCTTCGACCTCGGCACGAAGACGATCGGCCT
>JAFAPJ010000562.1 GCA_019247255.1 Methylobacteriaceae bacterium
ATGCTGCTCCGCGTCGAGCTTCGCGGCGGAGATCCGGTCGCCCTCGACCACCCGGGCCCGGACCCGCCGCGTCGCTTCCGCGAGCAGCGCGTCGATCTCCGCCGAGGCGTCGCGGGCGAGGCTCGCGAGGTCGGGCGACGGGTCGGCGGGGCGGGTCTGGATGGCGGCGGACATGTTTCGTGCGGTTCTCCGGCTCGCGGCCAATGTAGCGTCCGCGATGGGCTTTGCGAGAGGCGTCAAGCGCGCGCCGCGATCGCGGTTCCGACGGCGGCGATCACCATGCCGCCGAGCTGGCCGGCCGTCAGGGTCTCGCCGAAGAGGCCCCAGCTCATGAGCGTCGTGACAGGCGGCACGAGGAACAGGAGGCTCGCGACCCCGACGACCGCGCCCCGCCGGATCATGAGGAGAAGCAGCGCGATCCCGCCGATCGAGAGGCCGAAGACTGACCAGAGGAGCCCGATCGCGAGCTCGGGGGCGTAGTCGATCCGCCCGGTCTCGGTCGCGAACGCGACGCCCGCGACCACGAGCGCCGCCCCGGCGAACTGGATCGCGGTCCCCGAGCGCAGGTCGAAGCTGCCGCCGCGGCTCTTCTGCCAGAGCGTCCCCAGCGTGATCCCGACCGTGCTCAGGATCGAGACCGCGAGCGTCGCGGGCGGGTAGGCGCCCGCGCCCGCGATCTTGGGCGCGAGCACGAGCGTGACGCCCGCCATCCCGAGCGCCACCCCGAGCCAGCGCCGGGCGGAGACACGCTCGCCGAGGAGCGGCCGCGCGAGAAGCGCCGTCAGGATCGGCTGCGTCCCGGCGATCAGCGCCGAGACGCCGGCCGGAAGCCCGTGCGCGACAGCCCAGAACACGCCGCCGAGATAAACGCCGTGCAGCAGCGCCCCCGCGATCGCGGCGTCGCGCGTGCCGCGCCAGCTTCCGGGCCAAGGCGCGCCCGCGAGCCGCGCCGCGATCGCCAGGATCGCGCCCGCGAGGACGAAGCGGATCGTCAGGAAGGTCAGAGGCTCGATATGCGGCGCGACGAGCCGGGCCGTCACGAACCCCGTCGCCCAGATCAGCACGAACGCGACGGGGATGAGGGCGGCCGCGGATAGCGTCATGCGGGCGCTGTAGACGGGTCGCTCGCGGCTGGCGAGGCGGGCCGCGCTTGCCTCGCGCCGGCGGGGCTGCCATGTCCCCGCGCGGAGCCACGCCGTGTTCCAACCCCGCCTCCTCCTCGAGATCGTCTCGGTCGCCCTCCAGCGCTTCGTCCTGCACGACGGCTGGGCGATCGCGAGCCATATCGCGCTCTCGGCGCTGACCTCCCTGTTCCCGTTCCTGATCTTTCTCACGGCGCTCGCGCCGGCCTTCGGGACGGCCTCGCTCGCCGACGAGGCGGCGAACATCATCCTGGAGGCCTGGCCGAAGGAGGTCGCGCTGCCGATCGCCGGCGAGGTGCACAACGTACTGACGGGCGCGCGCAGCGACGTGCTCACGGTCGGCGTGATCTTCGCCCTCTATTTCTCGTCGTCCGGGGTCGAGAGCCTTCGGGTCGGGCTCAACCGCGCCTACGGGATCCGCGACGTCCGGCCCTGGTGGGTGACGCGGCTCGAATCGATTCTCTACGTCGTGGTCGGCGCCTTCGCGATGCTGGGCTTCGCGCTGCTCGTCGTGCTCGGCCCGATCATCTGGCGGATCCTGGCCAATTGGGGCCTCGCGCCCTTCGGGCTATCGAGCGCGCTCCTGCGGCTCGCGATCGCCACCGTGCTCATCGTCGCGGCGCTCACGATCGCGCACAAGTTCATCGCGGCCGGCCGACGTCGGTTCAAGGACATCGTGCCCGGGATCACGCTGACCCTGGTGCTCTGGCTCGTCGGCGGATTGCTGTTCAGCTGGTACCTCGACAGCTTCTCGCGCGCCTACGTGACCACCTATGGCGGGCTCGCGACCGCCATGGTCGCGCTCGTCTTCCTGTACTGGCTCGCCGCCATGTTCCTGTTCGGAGGCGAGTTCAACGGGACCGTCATCGCGGCGAAGCGCCTTAAGCTCGGGCGCCACCCGAACCCCGGCGCGCTCGGCACCCTGCTCACGTTGCCCTGATCGCCCCACCGGGGCTGCGGCTCCGCCGGCCCGCGGGGCTCACGCCTCGGCGGCTGGCTCACGGCGTCCGAACCCCGGCTCCGTCGGTCATGCGCCCGATCGGCGATCGGACGCTCGTTCAACGCCGGCAGGCGAGGGCCCGCCG
>JAFAPJ010000576.1 GCA_019247255.1 Methylobacteriaceae bacterium
GCTTCAAGACGGCGATCGTCGAGCGCGAGCATCTGGGCGGCATCTGCCTCAACTGGGGCTGCATCCCGACGAAGGCGCTGTTGCGCACCGCCGAGGTGCTGCACCTCGCCCAGCACGCCAAGGATTACGGCCTCGTCCTCGAAGGCACGATCAAGCCGGATGCCGGCGCCGAGAGCGCCCTTCGGCGGCTCGGCGCGCTTCGACTCCTTCACCTCGACCTTGTTCGGCGCCGCGATCGACCCCTCGCCCCAGATCACGTCGACCTTGTTCTTCTTCATGAGGAAGCCGACGCCGTCGTTGAGCCGCTTCGAGACCCCGCGCGAGCGCTGGACGACGGCCTTCGCGTCGAACCCGACCTGGCCCTCGACGGTCAGGCCGTATTCCTTCGGGTGCTGGAGGTAATGGTAGATCTCGGCCGAGCGCAGCAGCGCCTTCGTCGGGATGCAGCCCCAGTTGAGGCAGATGCCGCCCAGATGCTCGCGGTCGACCACGGCCGTCCGGAAGCCGAGCTGAGCCGCCCGGATCGCCGCCACGTAGCCGCCCGGCCCCGCCCCGATGATGAGGACGTCGTAGGGTAAGTTATCGGCCATGCTTCACCTGCGGCGAACGAGAGCCCTGAGCTCTTCGAAGGAATAGCGCTGCTTGGATAGGACGAGCGGGGCGGCCCTTGCTCGAACGAGTCCGAAAAAGTCGCCGGGACGGGCCTCGCCCAGACCTTGGAACAGCCCCTGGCATTCCCACTTGTCGCCGGACGACCCCGTCACTGGATTGTAGGTTGCGGGGCCGTACCGATAGCAGAGTCTGAAACGCGGCGGAGCCTCATAGATATTGCCGCTTCCGATCGGAGACTCGAGGAATTTCGGTGCGAATGGGTCCGGTTCGGCCCGCCATTGTCCCGCGAGCACTTGCTGGTTGCCAGGGTACCACAAGTAAGCCCGTCCATCGGAAGACAGATATTCGACCTGCGTTCCATGCTGCGGCGAGAAGCTGAGGTAGGTCTTGCCGCCGACCCTGCTGGCGAAGGCGCGGGCATCCGGCTGCGGGGCGCCGGCGACGGAAGCTGCACGGGCCGTCATGGAGAGACCGGCCGCGATCGCGATCATCGCGGCGAGCCCTCCCAGCGCTCGCAGCCCGCGTCCTCGTCCGGGCATCGTGAGCATGTCAGAACCCTAAGGTCGCGGGGAATTGCACGTAATGCCGCCCGTCACACCAGCATCGCCATCGGGCTCTCGACCAGGCTCTTGAAGGCGGCCAGGAGCTCCGCGCCGAGCGCCCCGTCCACGACCCGGTGGTCGACCGAAAGCGTCACCGTCATGGCCTGCACGACGGCCGGCGCGTCGTTCTTGACGACCACGCGCTTCTCGCCGGCGCCCACCGCCAGTATCGTCCCGTGCGGCGGGTTGATGACGGCCGCGAAGTCCTTGATCCCGAACATGCCGAGGTTGGATACGGCGGTCGCGCCGCCCTGATACTCCTCGGGCTTCAGCCGGCGCTTGCGAGCGCGGGCTGCGAGGTCCTTCATCTCGTTCGAGATGGCGGAGAGCGTCTTCTCGTCGGCCCGCCGGATCACGGGCGTGAAAAGCCCGCCCTCGATCGCGACCGCGACCCCGACATCCGAGCGCTTGAACTTGAGGATGCGGTCCTCCGCCCAGACCGCGTTCGCGTCCGGCACGCGTTGCAGAGCCAGCGCCAGAGCCTTGATGACGAAGTCGTTCACGGAAAGCTTGAAGGCCGGCTTGCCCTCGCGGTCCTTCGGGGCGCCCGCGTTCAGCTGCTCGCGCAGCCGCATCAGCTCATCGAGCTCGACGTCGAGCGTCAGGTAGAAATGCGGAACGGTCTGCTTCGACTCGGTCAGCCGCTTCGCGACTGTCTTACGCATGCCGTCGAGCTGGACCTCCTCGAAGGAGCCCGGCTCGAAGAGCGCCTTGACCTGGTCGACGCTCATCCCTTGCGCGCCGGGAGCCGAGGCCTTCGCGGCCGGGCTCGCGGCGGGGGCCGCCGAGGCCTGCGACGCCGGGGGTTGCGCGGCGGCAGGCGCCTCCTTCGCGGCCCCGCCTGCGACGGCAGCCTGAACGTCGGCCTGGACGATGCGCCCGTGCGGGCCCGAGCCCTGGATGCGCTCGAGCGCGATCCCGGCTTCCTTCGCGAGCCGCCGGGCGAGCGGTGACGCGAAGACCCGCCCGCCGGACGCGCCGGCGCCGTTGGCCTGCGCGGCAGGGGCGGCCGCCTTCGCGGGCCCGTCCGGCGCTTCGTCGGCGCGCGCGTAGGACATCTGCCCGCCCGCGGACGCCGTGGCAGCCGCGGCCGCCGGTGTCGGCGCGGGCGGGGCAGCGGGCGCCGATGCCGCCGGAGCAGGCGGCGTGGCGGCTGGCATGGCGCCGGCTCCGACCGAGCCCGGGTCCTCGCCCTCCCCGGCGATGATGCCGATCACCTGGTTCACCGGCACGTCGGCCGTGCCTTCCGGGACCGTGATCTTGGCGAGCACGCCCTCGTCGACCGCCTCGACCTCCATCGTGGCCTTGTCGGTCTCGATCTCGGCGATGACGTCGCCCGACTTGATCGCGTCGCCTTCCTTCTTGAGCCACTTAGCGAGATTGCCCTTCTCCATCGTGGGGGAGAGCGCGGGCATGAGGATGTTCGTCGGCATGCGTCAGGCCTTGGTCGCGGGCGGCGGAGCGGGGTGGTCGAAGGGGAAGAGGGCGTTGAGAGGGAATGCGATGACTTCGAAAGGAGGCGCCTGGACGAGCTCTCCTTCCTGCACGGTCGCAACCAGCATCCAGCGTCGCCCGACGAGCGAGAATGCTTCCAGCTCGCGCGCGACGGGATCGAGAAGCCAGAGGAAATCGACCCCGGTCTCAGCGTAGATCCTGCGTTTTGCGCCGCGGTCAACGCGAGCCGTGGACGGGGACAGGATCTCGCAGACCCAGTCTGGCTCGATCTCTATGAAGGCCTCGGGCGGCAAGCTCGGTAGCCTGCTCCTTCGCCACCCCGCGACGTCCGGGACGAGCACGTGAGCCCCGAGATGGAACTCAGGCTCGACGCTGAACAGCCAGCCGCCCGGGCCACCCCGTCCCCGCTGGAACGGGCCGGCAAGCTCGCCTGTCAACCCGGCTGCCGCGAAGGTGTGCGGGGGCGCAGGCCTGGGATGCGTCTCGAGGACGCCGTCGATGATCTCCCCGACCACGGTATCGGGCAAGGCCTCGAGATCGGCATAGGTGGCCGGACGGGTCGCTGGCTCGGCCATGCCCGCCCTCAGTTCAGCGCCTGCGTGGCGCCGCGATCGGTCGGGCGGTCGAGCTCGGCCTCGAGCCCCGCCCGGATGGCTTCGAGCGCGTCCGCCTCGCTCATCCCGGCTTCGAGCGCGTAGATCCGGGCCGCGTGCCGGGCGAGGTCGACGAGCAGAACGCCCCAGGTGAA
>JAFAPJ010000597.1 GCA_019247255.1 Methylobacteriaceae bacterium
TCGCGTTGCGCCCTTGCCGCGAGGGCGCTCAGGAACGCGAGGGCGTCTCCTCTCGCATCCGCCAGGATCGAGGCCGCCCAGGTCTCGACCTCCTCTCCGCCGGTGGCGGCAGGGCGGGCCAGAAAGGGCGCGAGGTCCGGCTGCTCCCCCACGGAATAGGTGATCGGGGTCGCGATCGGCCCTTCGGGCGCCGGCATCTCCCATGGGAGAACCTCGTCCTGATCCACCTCGAGCGCGGCCTCGAACCGCAGCTCCTCCGCACGACCGGCGAAGCGCGCGAAGCCGACATGGTTTCCCGCGACGTCCTCGCACCAGGTGATCTCGGTCGGTCGCGGCCGGATGTCGATCGTGAAGGCACGGAGCCGCTGGTCGGCCGAGGGGCGCGGCCGAAACATCATGCGGTGCTCGCCGAAACCGACCTGCGCGCGGTAGCGATACGTGGTGACGTGACGGATCTGGAAGGTCGGCATCCCGCCCCCTGTGCTCGGTTCGGCGGGAAGCAGCTTTCACGCCATGATCGGTGCGGATCCCGCGCGCGGGTGCGAGGAGCCGCCCGCCATCACAGGCCCGCGATGATCCCGCCCTTCTTCCAGGGCAGCTTCGCCTCGATCGCCTTGATGCGCGACATGTGGCTCGCCCAGAAGCGCGAGCTGACCGCCGCCGTTCGCCGCGGCATGATCCGGGTCAGGCGCCCGGCGATCCGGACGACGCGACCGTAGGGCTTCCCGTCGGGGCCGATCGACGCCAGGCCCGCCCCGCCGGGAATGCGGCCGAAGGTCGGGCCGATCCCCGCCGGAAGCGCTCCGAACTCGGCCTCGGGCAGCGGTCCGGCCGCGAGCGGGGACCCGATCGCCGCCAGGTGGCTCTTCGCGCGCCGGCAATACTCGACCGAGAGAGCGGACATGCGCTCCTGGCCGTGGCCGGCCCGGTACTTCATCAGCGTCCGGCAGAGGTCGCCTCCCGACAGCTTCCAGGCATCCGCGAGATAGGCGACGCCGAGCCTGATGTTCGTCGCTGGGTCCGCGAGCTCGGCCAGCGTTCCCTTGAAGCCGAGGAGAGCGGCGGTCGGCGGCATGACCTGCATCATGCCGCGTTCGCCCGAGCCGCCGATCGCGCTCGAATTGTAGCCGCTCTCGATCCGGGCGACGGCGTCGGCGACCTCGGGAGGCAAGCCATGCGCCTTCGCTTCCGCCGCGATGAGCGGCAGGAACGTCTTCCGGGCCTCCGGCACGGGCGACGTGCCGATGGTCGGCGCAGGCACCTCGGGCGGCCGTGGGAGCTCGGGGAAGCTTGCGGGCCTCGGTGGCGGCGAGGGTGGCTCGCCGGCGCGCGCGCCGACCGCGAGGCACAGCGCGAGAGCCGCGGCGAAACCGAACCGATAGCGCGTCAAAGCTGGTATCCGTGGAGGATGCGGCCCGAAGGAGCTCGCACCGAGCATCGCGGAAAAGTCTTACCTGTCCGCGACCGTTCCATTGCGGGTCGTTTCAGGCCGAACTGCGTCCGCGCCGTCGAGAGGGCGTCGCGGCCCTTGGCTCAGGCGAGACGCCGGACGAGCGGGGGCCGGGACGGGGCTTGATCCCCCACGCGATAGGCTTGCCGCAGCGCCTCCGCGGCGACCTGCGCGGCCGCCTCGGTCCGGGCGTGCACAATACCGATCCGGCCCGCCTCGTCACCGACCCCGGCGAGGTCGGTGAAACCGACCGCGGGGTCGATCGCGTCCTGCGGGCGGGTCCGCCCTCCCCCGAGGCGCACGACCGCGAGCCCGACCGCCCGGGTGTCGATCGCGAAGACCACGCCGGGCGCCTTTGCCTCGACCGTGAGGCGGACGGGCGCGGAAGCGAGGTGCGCGTCGGGCCGCTCGAGAAGATCGACCGGGCCGCCCAGCGCCCCGACCATCCTGGCGAAGCGCTCGGCCGCCGCGCCCGACCGGAGCGCCTCCTCCATCCGCCGCTCGGCCTCGTCGTGATCGGCCGCCAGGCCGCCGAGACGCAGCATCTCCGCGCCGAGCGCGACCGTGACGGCGTGGAAGCGCGGCTCGCGCCGGCGACCGGTCAGGTGGTCGACCGCATAGGCGACCTCGAGCGCATTGCCGGCCGCGGACGCGAGCGGCTCGCTCATATCGGTGAGGAGCGCCGTCGCGGG